>USGA01000110.1 GCA_900554085.1 uncultured Clostridia bacterium
ACACGCACACATACGCTCGCGCGCGCTGCGGAGCGTAATGCCACGAGAGGTCGGAATGTTGCTGAACGGAGCGCAGATACTCGTTAATTGCCTTGCCGAGCAAGGCGTTTTCAACATATTCGGCTATCCCGGTTCCAGCATTCTTTCGGTGTACGACGCGCTGACCGCATCCTCCGTCAAGCACGTGCTTGCCGCCCACGAACAAGGGGCTTGTTTTGCGGCGGAAGGATATGCGAGGCGCAGCGGCAAGGCGGGCGTCGTTCTTGCGACTTCGGGTCCGGGCGCCACCAACCTCGTTACCGGCATTGCGGACGCCTATATGGATTCCGTGCCCCTCGTCGCAATCACGGGAAACGTTTCCCTGGACAAACTCGGTCACGACAGTTTTCAGGAAGTGGACATATTCGACGTGACTATGCCCGTGTCAAAATACGGAATGATAGTCAAGCGCGCGGGAGACATCGCACCGTCGGTACGACGCGCGTTCGCGCTCGCCGAAAGCGGCAGACGCGGCCCCGTCGTGGTGGACATTCCCTCAAACGTATTCGACGAACTCGCCGAATACACCCGCGAGGTCCCCGTCCGCCCCGCCCCGCTCTCGCCTTCGGACGAAGAAATCGAAAAAGCCGCGGAAATGCTGAACGCGGCAAAGAAACCCGTGCTTTACGTAGGCGGAGGGGTGCGCGCCGCGGGAGCGTCCGACAAAATAGCGGCACTCGCGGGGAAACTGCGTTGCCCCGTTGCGGTCACATATATGGGGCTGGGGTGTTTCGACCCCGACTCCGACAAATTCCTCGGCGTGCTTTCCGCGGTCAACGGACTGCCCGCGGCGGCAATCCGCGAATGTGACCTTTTCGTGACTGTGGGCGCCAGATTCAACAGCCGATACGGTGCGTTCGGCGCGCTTAAGAAACGCAGAATACCCGTGTTGCAGTTCGATTCCGACCGCGCCGAAATAGACAAAAACGTGCTGGCGGCCTACGCCGTTGTCGGAGACGCCGCTCTGGCGCTCGGGAAATTGCTTCCGCTCGTAGCAGACAAAGAGGAAGCGGAATGGGAATACGCCTCGCTTCCCGATATGAAAGAGGTCAACCGCGGCACGGAAATAATTGCCGCCCTTTCGCGCAAAACGGGCCCGCGCACGACCGTTGTAACCGACGTCGGTCTTCATCAGGAATGGGCGGCGCACAATTGCAGGATTTACACTCCCGAGCGTTTTCTGACCAGCGGCGGGCTGGGGGCTATGGGCTTCGGACTGGGCGCGGCTATAGGGGCGCATTTCGCTTCGGGCGACCCCTGTCTGCTAATCACGGGGGACGGGTCGTTCAATATGAACTTCAACGAACTCACCACCGCCGTGAAACACCATATCCCGTTGGTGGTCGCAGTCATCAACAACAACTCGCTCGGAATGATAAGAAAACTGCAGTCGGCGGCGCGGAGCAAAAGCAACGTCAACGCGCCTTACCTCAACGTGGACTACGCCGCACTCGCCCGCTCGATGGGAGCGCGCGGGGTGACGGTGTCGGAGACGGACGACGTCGAAAGCGCCATAGACGACGCGCTGGACGGTCCCCTTCCCGTCGTGATAGATTTCAGGATTCCCATAAATACGGGCATATAGGAGCAAACTATGGAAAACGTCAAAAGGCAGATAATCTCCATTCTGGTCAACAACCAACCCGGCGTGCTGTCGAGGATTGCGGGGCTGTTCTCCCGCCGCGGCTACAACATCGACGCGCTGACAGTGTGCGCCACCGAGGACGACCGCTATTCGCGTATGACCATAACGGTCACGGCGTCGCCCGCCACGATAAAGCAGATTATCGCCCAACTCGAGAAACAGGAAGACGTCGTCAAAGTCGTCGGTTTCGACGGCAAGGAAGTGGCTTTCCGCGAACTGCTGCTGATAAAAATCGCGGTCGGCGGCGCGGAGCGCAGTCAGATTGTCGACCTTTGCACGCTGTTCAAGGCAAAGGCAATCGACATAAACGCCGACAGCATTATGCTGGAACTCACCGGCTCCACCGACAAAGTGGACAATTTCATAAAGAACCTTTCCGTGTATCCCATTCTCGAAATGGCGCGCACGGGCGGTGCCGCTCTCGAGCGAGGCGGCGGCAGTATGGCACGCGAAGCGGAAGCCGCGGAAAAGCAACCCGAAGGCTGAACATTCTCCACGGAGACAAGATGAACACCCCGAACACCGACACAAGAAAGATAACGGTCTTTGACACGACATTGAGAGACGGCGAGCAATCGCCGGGGTGCAGTATGCACCTCAACGAAAAACTGGACGTCGCCGAAGCCCTCGAGGCTATGGGCGTCGACGTAATCGAAGCGGGATTCCCCGCCTCCAGCGAAGGGGAATTCAAAGCGGTGCGCGAAATCGCCTCCGTGCTGAAAAGGGCGCGCGTTGCCGCTCTCTGCCGCTGCAAAAAAGAGGACATCGACCGCGGATACGAAGCGGTGAAGGACGCGGCGGCGTTCCGTCTGCACGTCTTTCTCGCCACTTCTCCCATACACCTCGAACACAAATTGCGCATAAGCGAGGATACGGCAATCGAGATGATAGACCTTCACACCCGCTATGCGCGTTCACTCGCCGACGACGTGGAGTTTTCCTTCGAGGACGCCACGCGCACGCCCCTTCCCTTCCTTGCGAGGGCGGCGGCAACGGCGATTGCCGCGGGAGCGACCACTCTCAACTTCCCCGATACGGTCGGCTACTCCACCCCCGCCGAAATGACCGCGATGATAACCTACATCAGGCAAAACGTCGCCGATATCGACAAAGTGACCATTTCCGTGCATTGTCACGACGACCTCGGAATGGCGGTAGCCAATTCCCTTGCCGCCGTGCAGGCGGGCGCGGGTCAGGTGGAGTGCACGGTCAACGGCATAGGCGAGCGTGCGGGCAATGCGGCAATGGAAGAAATCGTTATGGCGCTCAGGACGCGCAAGGACTTTTTCGACTGCCGCACCGACATTGACACTTCGCGCATATACGCGGTGTCCAAACTGGTGAGCGGGATAGTCGGTATCAAACTGCCTCCCAACAAGGCAATCGTGGGAAGAAACGCGTTCGTGCACGAATCCGGCATACACCAGCACGGCGTACTCACCAACAAATGCACCTACGAAATTATGGACCCCAAAGACATCGGCGTGCCCGAAAACGCACTTGTTCTCGGCAAACACAGCGGTAAACACGCGTTTACGGAACTTCTCGCCGAAATGGGTTATGCTCTCACCCCCGAACAGGCGGAAGCCTTCTTCCCCAAATACAAGGAAATCGCCGACCGCAAAAAAGAGGTGACCAGAAGCGACATCGACGCTTTGCTTTCGGGGGCTTTCCGCCGCCGCATCAAGCGTATCTACTCCCTCAAGGATTACGAAGTCACCGCATACAAGAATTCCGCTTCCGCGACCGTATCCCTCGAGGCCGAGGGCAAAATCCACACGGAACGAATGACGGGCGACGGACCCGTCGACGCGGGATTCAAGGCCATCAACTCCCTGACGGGACAGAATTTCAAACTCGTCGACTATCAACTCCATTCCGTGTCCGAAGGCAAGGACGCACTCGGCGAAGCCACCGTCAAACTGGTATCCCCCGACGACGGCAAGATGATGACGGGCAAAGGCGTTTCCACCGACGTTCTCGAAGCGTCTCTCCTCGCCTATCTCAACGCCACCAACAAGTTACTGCAAGAGGAATGATATGCGCATAGAATTTTACGACACCACTTTGAGAGACGGCGCGCAGGCCGCGGGAATAAGTTATTCCGCCGCGGACAAACGGCAGATTTTCGAACTGCTCGACTCTTTCGGAGTGGATTACGTCGAGGGCGGCGACCCCGCCTCCAATCCCAAGGACGCCGAATTTTTCACGGAA
>USGA01000111.1 GCA_900554085.1 uncultured Clostridia bacterium
GCGGACAACACCCTCATCATCAACGTCGGCACCGAAGACAGCCCCACGCTCATCGTCATCGACAAGAATGCGGTCGGTCTCGTCCTTGAGAACGTTGCGGCACCCGCCGTCGAAGAAGTTCCCGCCGAACCCGCGGCTGAGGAAGCGGCTCCCGCCGACAGCGCAGCCGAAGAAGCGGCAGAAGCCCCCGCGGCAGAAGAAACCGCCGAAAAGGAAGAGAAGTAATTACGCGGATTTGCGGGTGATATCCCGCGACTGACGCGACCCGAATTTCAAAGACATCGGTTTTGCCGATGTCTTTTTTGTTGCGAGGCTTTGCGGGGAGAGTGCGGTGCGGCACGATAATTGCCGTTGAATACGAGTGGGAAATGCTGACCGTGAAAACCGCAACGGACAAAAGACGCGCCGGGTATCGAATCACGGAAAACGCAAACGGCGGGGACGCGAATCCCCGCCGTTTGCGCGGGCGTCGGGAGGGGCGGGGATATCAGGAACGGATTTTTGCCGCGCGGGTGTTTACCGCTATTATTCCGGACACCGTTCCCGCAACCACCGCGGCGATGAAATCCACCACGTTGAAGTCGGTGTTTTTGAAGCCGTCCGCCGCAGCAAGAACAAAGACCGTCAGCAGGAAATAGAGCAGTCCGCTCAATGCGCCTTTCAGCGCGCCCAGAGACGGGTTGCGGAAGGCAATCAGTACTCCCGCGAAAACGGAAACGAGGCGGATTGCGCAGTTGCCCACAATCATTCCCGTTTCGTTGGGCGACGCAAGACGCACCACCAGCGCGAAGACGAGCACGAGCAACAGGGTGAAAAGCATTGCAACGAGTGACGCCGACAGAATGTCCAGCACGTCGCGTTTTGTATTCAGCGGTTTTTTCATACTAAAATTTATGACGCTTTTCCCTGCGATATGAAAGCGCGGTGCGGCGGCGGCACAAAAAGACTCCGCACACGGCGCGTTGCGGAAATCACACCCGATTTAAGGATAAATTACTCAATTTATCCGTTTATTGTGTTGACTTGTCGGTAATTTTGCAATTATAATTATCGGAGTTATACTGCGCGCGTACGCGCGGTATGCAATGCACGCGCTATGCGCCGGAGAGTAACAAGTGAATCTGAAAAAATCTATTGTGATTCTGACAGCGGTGTCCGTGTTCATCATTCTGATGGCTGTTTTCGCCGTGGTTAGTTTTCCCATCGGGAACACCGTTTACGACTACCACGGTTATGCCACCACGATAAAACTCGGACTCGACCTGTCGGGCGGCGTTTCCGCCGTATTCGAAGTCGTCGACGACGGCAAGGGCGATATCGAATCCCGCGTCGACGGCACCATAACGTCTTTGCAGGACCTGCTGGTCTCCCGCGGTTACACCGAAGCGACGGTCACCAAGACCACCAGCGGCGGCGGTTATTTCATCAGGGTAGAAGTGCCGGACGTCGACGAGCCCGACAAGGTGTTCGACCTCATCGGCCGTCCCGCAAGGCTGGAATTCAAAGGCGAGAACGACGCTTCCGCCGAAACTCTGCTCAACGGCAGCGAACACCTCGAATCCGCGTTCGTCACCACTCAGGACGGACAATACGCGGTCGGTCTCACTTTCAACGAAGAGGGCACCAAGGTTTTCGCCGACATCACCGAGCAGTACAACGGCAGCAGCATCTATATTTTCATCGACGGCAGCCTCTACACCACCGTTAACGTGCAATCCGTCATCACCAACGGCAGCGCGGTCATCACCAGGACGCGCGGTTATAACTACGAGGAAGCCAGAGAGTTCGCCACACGTCTGCAGTCGGGCGCTTTCGGCGTCGAACTCAACGCCACCGAAGTCAAGACCATTTCCCCGACCCTCGGCGAAGACGCAATCAAATGGGCGCTCGTCGCAGGTGCCATCGGCGTCGGCCTCATCTTCATCTTTATGGGCGTTACCTATCGCGGACTGGGCATTGCGGCCGACATAGCGCTTTGCGTTTACATCGTGCTCTTGCTGTGGTTCTGCGCCGTGCTCCCGTGGGTGCAACTCACCCTTTCCGGCATAGCGGGTATATTGCTCTCCATAGGTATGGCGGTCGACGGCAACATCGTTATTTTCGAGCGTATCCGCGACGAGTACAGGGGCAGTTCCAAACCCATACCCACCGCAATCAAGGAGGGCTTCAAGCGTTCCACCGCGGCAATCGTCGACGGCAACGTCACCACGCTGATCGGTGCCGTAGTGCTGTGGGTGCTCGGTTCGTCCACGCTGGTCGGTTTTGCCGTCACGCTCTTCATCGGTATCGTGCTTTCGATGTTCACTTCGCTGGTCATTACCCGTCTTGTGCTGAAGTGCTTTATGCCTCTCAACAGCACGGGAGAAAAATTCTACGGTCTGAAACGAGGCGAACCCAAGCCCGCCCCGGATTTCATTCTCAAGAGGAACGCCGCCGCAAAGACGGCAAAAACGCTTGCAAGGGAGGAGAAGTAATATGAAGAACAACACTTCCCGTTTCCTTAACGCGTTCGACAGATTCAACGTCACCGACATCAAAAAAATCACGTTCGTGATTCCCGCGGTCGTAGTTCTCATCGCCGTGCTGGTCATAGTCGGCGTGGGCGCCACGTCGGGCAGTTACATCGACGGCGTGGGTATCGGCATCGACTTCGAGGGCGGCACTATGCTCACCGTCAACGTCGGGCAGGTCACCGACGCCAACGCCGATATTCAGGCTGAAATAGACAAGATAACCGCCGCTATCGAGGATGTGAAGGATTCCGCCGGCAGGAGCGTTTCGGTCACGTACGTTCAGCGTATGTACGACGATTCCGTCGCATACGACCCCGACGCGTCCGTTACGTTCCGCTACAAGAACGTGTCCAGCAACGACATCGAGATAGAGGAACTCAACCAGGCAATAGTCGACGCGGTCGACGCTGTTTATGCCGACTACGAGAACTCCGAACTCAACTTTATAACCCGCGAGTCCATCGGTGCGACCGCGGCTCAGGATTTGCTCGAAAAGGCGGGTATCGCGCTTGCAGTGTCCACCGTGCTCATCCTCATCTATATCATAATCAGGTTTACTCTCGTCAGCGGTTTCGCGGCGGTGCTCGCCCTGTTGCACGACGTAATCGTTATGTTCGCGCTCACGGTTATCTGCCGCGTGCAGATAAACACCTCTTTCGTCGCAGCGATGATAACCATAATCGCATATTCGATTAACAACACCATTATCATCTTCGACCGTTGCCGTGAACATCTCAAGCCCCTCAAGGGTATGCGCAATATCGACTATGACGCGATAGGCAATCTCGCCGTCCGCGAGACTATGAGACGAAGCCTGTTCACCACTTTCACCACTATGGTGACGGTCATCTTCCTCGCTGCGTTGGGCAGTTCCTCGATACAGGAATTCTGCGTGCCAATTCTGCTCGGTCTGGTAGCCGGCGTGTATTCGTCGGTGCTCCTCGCCGTGCCGATGTGGAGCGCGTTCAGCCGTTCCTACGACAAGTCCAGGGAAAAGAGAATGGGCAGTCTGGCCTATGCGACCTCTTCTTCGGACGAGCCCGAGGACGACCCCACCGTGTATAAGGGCGAAGCGATACCCGACGTTTTCGCGGACGAGGAGGGCGGAGCGACAGTTGCGCCTGCCGCCTCCGAAAAAGCCAAGAAGGACGGGGCGCCGAAAGGCAAGAAGATTTACAAGTATTCCAAAAAGAATACGACCTTCAAGAAAAAGAAGTAATCAGCAAGACGCCTCCTTCACGGAGGCGTTTTGAGTTGCCGAAGCCGCGTCAACGGCACAAACGGTCGGGGCGGGGCAGGTCGGCTGAACGGTACAGGCGGGCAACGCCCCGGGGAGAGCA
>USGA01000112.1 GCA_900554085.1 uncultured Clostridia bacterium
CGACCATTCCTCCTACGACGACGCGGTGGAAATCATCACCGATTTCATAAAGAAACTTGCCGACGCAGGCATAGTGACCGACATTCTCGATATGGGGGGCGGCTACGGGATTTATTATACGGACAAAGACCCCAGGTTCACTCCGCGCCGTTACGCCTACACGGTCGAAAACATCGGCAGGAGAGTGGCCGAAGCCGCCGAAAGGAAAGCAATCAAAAAGCCTTTCCTCATCGTGGAGCCCGGCCGCAGTATTGTGGGCGAAGCGGGCATCACCCTCTACACCGTGGGCGCAATCAAGGATTTCCCCGGTATTAAGAAATACGTTGCCGTCGACGGCGGTATGTTCGAGAATCCGCGGTACGCGCTGTACGAATCGGAATATTCCGCAATCGTCGCAAACCGCGCCGACGCTCCCGCCGACGAGATTGTCACCGTGGCGGGTAAGTGTTGCGAAAGCGGCGATATAGTCGCAAAGGACATTCCGTTGCAACACGCGGAGACGGGCGACGTGCTCGCCGTGTTCTCGACGGGCGCCTACAATTATTCTATGGCTTCCAATTACAACCTCAACGCCGTGCCTCCCGTTGTGCTGGTCAACGGCGACGAGGCGGATTATATTGTCAGACCTCAGACCTACGAGGATTTGCTGCGGAACAACGAGGTGCCGTCTTGGATAAAGTGAGCGCAATCGACGAAACGACGCGCGTTGACTCGAACGCGGCGGTGCCCGAAGAAACGCGGGAGGATTTCGTCGCGGCGTCTTCCGAGGAAACGGCAGAGGTCGACTCCGAGGTGCAGGGCGGTGCGGAGAGTCAATCCTACGAAAACGTAGTCAGCGACGGACTGTACGACGAAAGCGGATACTCGGACGCCGACGGCTCCGAATACGACGACGGGAACGCGGAAGAGCACCGCGCACCCGAAAGGCGCACGCCTTCCCGTCCGCCGCTCAAAATGCCCGTGCGTGCGGAGGGTAAATCCGCCACTTTCGACGTTCCCGACATAAACGACGAGAATATGTCCGACGGCGACCTGCTTGTCGGAGTGCGCCCCACAATCAACTACCATATCAGCGATTTCGACGGACCTCTCGACCTGTTGGTGGAACTCATCAACAAGGCGAAAATCGCCGTCGAGGACATTTTCATTTCCGACGTCACCCGTCAGTACGTCGAGATTGTCACCAACACACCGAAAGAGGAACTCGACTACGAATACGCGGGCGAATTCATCACCCTTGCGGCAAAACTCGTCTACCTGAAGTCGCTGCGCACTTTGCCGAACGACGACGATATGGACGAGTATTTCGAGGACCCCGAGGAACAGCGCCGCGACCTTATCAACAAAATCAAGGCGTACGCGCTTATGAAAGAGCAGGCGGAAAAACTGCGTGAAAGCGAAACGATAAACCGCTTCTACCGCGCGCCCACCTACACGGAAAAGGATTACAGGGTGGTGCTGACCAATTTTTCGTTGCCCAAACTCGTGGAAGCCTTTGCGAGGGTGCTCGTCAATATGGACAGGCGCGAGATTGCCGCCATACCCAAGAAAGTCGTGCAGGACAGATTCTCCGTCGCCGACCAGATGCAGAATATACACCGTCTTATCGGAATGTACGGGTCGTTTACTTTCACGTCGCTGTTTGAGCCGGACTTTACGAGGAGCGACATCGTTACCACTTTCCTTGCCGTGCTGGAATTGCTCAAATACGGCAAACTGCGTGCCGAGCAGGAAGAACTTTTCGGCGAAATAATGCTTTACGCCGCGGAGGGCGACGACGGAACGCCCGTCAATTTCGAGGAGGAAACCGATGGACAATATTAAAAACGTGGTGGAGGCTCTCATATTTTCGTCGGGTACGCCCCTGTCGAAAAAGGATATAGTTGAGAAAATTCCCGAACTCACGCCGGCGCGACTCACTTCCGTGGTCAAGGAACTGCAGAAGAAATACAGCGGCGAGAGCGGTATTCTGCTGCTGGAATTCAACGGCAAACTTCAGTTTTCGTCCAATACCGCCTACGGTGACGTGATAGCCGAAATTCTCACGCCCCTGCGTGAAAGACAACTGAGCAAAACCCTGCTCGAGGTGTTGTCCACGATAGCGTACCGCCAGCCTATAACAAGGCTCGAACTGGAAGAAATGCGAGGCAAGAGCGACGGCACGACCACCAGTTGCGAATATGCGATAACGGGACTCCTGAAAGCGGGGCTGATTGAAGTGGTCGGCAGGAAAGAAACCGTCGGTCGTCCTTTCCTTTACGGTACGACGGACGAATTCCTCAAGAAATTCGGTCTCACGTCTCTTGACGACCTGCCCGACGCCGCGGAAGTGCTCGAAAAACTCAAGGAAATCTATGCGCCCTCCCGCGAAACTCTTTTCGGACAGCGCGACCTCTACGACGAGGACGGCAATCTCATCGAGGCTGCCGCCGCCGACGAGGAAGCCCCCGAAGATTTCCCCGAGGAGGAGGAAATTCCCGATTTCCTTGCGGGCGAGGAAATCGAGGTGTTCGACTGATTTCGGTTTTTTCGGCGCAAAGGTATCCTTGCGCCCGCCCGTTTCCGAATTCGGGTAATCCCGTCATTCTGTCAATGCGGGAAAGACAACGATTATACATATTTTTTCTCACAGTCGCCACACTAACAGCGTGGCGATTTTGTTTGTTTTGCTTTCGGTTGCCGTCTTGCTGGCGATTCTGACCGCGCCCGTCCCTATAAAGGCGCGCGCGTACGTCACTCTGGACGGTTTCCGAGTTCACGTACGCCTCAAGGTGGCCGGAATAATCCCCGTGCACGCGAAAGTCGTGATAAAAGATGGGAAATTCGTACTTACGCTGAACGGCAGAAAGCCCGCCCGAAAGAAAAAGAAAACGCCGCTCAAGACCGAAAACCTCGTAAAGGCCGCGAAGAACCTGTTGCGCGACAGGATTGTAAAAGGCGGGTCCGCCGTGTTTTACGTGGGAGGCGAGGACAGCGCGAGAGGGGCTATAGCGGCGGGTATTTTTGCCGCGACGGCGGCGCTGACGGGACAGTCGGCGCGAACCGAGGTGTACTGGAACCGCGAACAACCCGTATTCGTTTTCGATTGCGGCGTAAGGCTTGGGATAAGTCTGTTGCAGACCGCAGTCGCTCTTTTCACGGTGTTGGGCGGCGACAAAAAACCCGCGCAGGCAGGGAAACATTACGAAGGAAGAGGCGCCGAGGGGCGCTCGGAGGAAATATGAATATCGACGAAATCATCGAATTGACGCTGTCGACGCTGAAGCGCGTCGGCGACACGGAAGCCGTGGTCGGCAAGCCGCTTGTGACAGAGGACGGAATGGTTGTGCTGCCCGTCAACCGCGTCAGTTACGGGTTCGTGACGGGCGGTGGAGAGTACGGTACGGAAGGCGCCGCAAAGCGTCCCAATCTGCCGCACGCGCTCGGTTGCGGCGGAGGAATCACAGTCACGCCCATAGGTTTTCTGCTGTGCGGAAAAGACAAGAAATTCATCGCCGTGGACAAGGAAGAACCGACGGGCTGGAAAGACGTCGCCAAAGCCGCGTTGCGTGCCGTGAAGGGAGGGGATAAAAAAGATGACTGAAAGTAAAAGTTGCAAAAAAGAGGAGTTTAAGAAAGCGTTTTTACGCGTAATCTCCGTTATTTCGCTTTTGCTCGCTTTGGCGGTGGCGCTCGTCGCCGCCGAATTCCCGTTCGGATTTGCGGTGGCTGAGGGCAGTTCTATGTCCTATATCTGCATAGAGGCGGACGGCGGAAA
>USGA01000113.1 GCA_900554085.1 uncultured Clostridia bacterium
TCGACGGACGCGCGCGGAAGTACCGATGAGGAAGAGAGCGCAGGGCCGAAGGAGGGGAGCGATGTTTAAGGACATTTCTTTCGGTCAGTACTATCCCGCCGATTCCGTAATTCACAGGCTGGACCCGCGCATCAAAATGCTTCTGACGGTGCTGTTCATAGTGGGCATTTTCTTTGTGGACAGTTATTTCGGTTTTATGGTGACGGCGGTATTGCTGTTGGTGGTCATATTGCTTGCCAGACTGCCGATGATGTCGGTGCTGAAGTCGGTGCGCGCAATAATTTTCATAGTTATATTCGCCGCAGTCATCAATCTTTTCTTCATAAAAAGCGGCGAGGTGCTGTGGAGTTGGAAATCGCTTCAGATAACCGACCAGGGCGTTCATACGACCATAAAGATTACTTTAAGGCTCATTTTGCTCATTTGCGGCGCTTCGTTGTTGCCGCTGACCACTACGCCCGTCGCTATTGCGGACGGCACGGAAAGTCTGCTCAAACCCCTTAAGTATATCAAGGTGCCCGTGCACGACATCGCTATGATAATGAGTATAGCGCTCCGATTCATTCCCACGTTGTTCGAGGAGACCAACAAGATTATCGCGGCTCAGAAAGCACGCGGCGCGTCGTTCGATACGGGCGGACTGATAGCGAGAGCGAAGGCTATGTTGCCCGTGCTGATACCGCTGTTTGTCAACTCATTCCGTCGCGCCGACGAACTGGCGTTCGCTATGGACGCGCGTTGTTACAACGCCACCGAAAACCGCACCAAGATGAAAGTGATGAAAATGGGGTGGGCGGACGTCGTGGCATTTCTCGTTATGGCTGCTTATTTTGTCGGAATACTCGTGGAGCGTTACGCCTTTACGGGCATTATGGACGGGCTTATTTTCGGAGGGTTGGTGTGAGATACCGCGCGGTAGTGTCGTACTTCGGCAAGAATTACGTCGGCTGGCAGAAGCAACTCAACGGCGTAAGCGTGCAGGAAAAGACCGAGCAGGCGCTGTCCGCCGTGTTCGGAGTGCCCACGCCGTGCACGGCGAGCGGCAGGACGGACGCGGGCGTGCACGCCGAAGGGCAGGTCATACATTTCGACGCGGACACCGCGATTCCGCCCGAGAAAATTCCTTTTGCCGTCAACACCGAATTGCCCCGCGACATAAGTATGCTTTCCTGCGAACCCGTCGCGGACGATTTCAATGCGCGCTTTGCCGCCAAGCGCAAAACCTACCGTTATTCCCTTTACGTGGCGCGACACCGTCGTCCCGTGCTGGACGGAACGCGCGTTCACATCGTCGTGCCCCTTGACCTTGCCGCCGTGCGCGAGTGCGCCGCGGTGATAGAGGGCGAGCACGATTTCAAGGCGTTCGAGGCCAGCGGTTCGGTGGTCAAGAACACCGTGCGCACGGTGTATTCCGTTGAGGTGCGCGCCGAGGGCAGAATCGACGGGAATATTCTCGTGGAGGGAACCGTCGACATCGAAGTCACGGGCAACGGCTTTCTTTACAATATGGTGAGAATCGTTGCGGGCACCCTGGTCTATGCGGGTATGGGCAAACTGACCGCCGCGGACGTGGAGCGTGCAATAGCCCTCGGAGACAGGACGTTGGTCGGCAAGACCCTGCCGCCCGAAGGTCTCACGCTGATCAGCGTGGAATACGGAGACTGATTATGCTTACCGTTCATTTCGAGACCGACCCGACCGTAATCGGCAGACTGTGCGGAGAACTGGGCGTTTCCCCCGACGAAAAGTGCAGCAATTTCGTGTTGCGCGAGGACGGGGACCCGATAGGACTTATGAGAACCAGCGTGGGCGAAACGGTCAGAATCACATACTTTAACATCGTTAATCGTGCGATGAACCTCGAAAACCGCGAATTTTTCTTTCGCGCAATGCTGTTCAAGTTCTCGCTCAATCCCGTGCCGCTCGAGGTGGAAGGGGAGCATAAGGAACTGGAAAAATTCGGATTCGTTTACGAGGGCGGCAGTATGAAAATCAATTCCGCCGACATAGTTTTTGCGCCGCGGTTGTAGCGGAGGGAAGTTCTCCGACGCGCGCAAAAGCGCGAAAAAACGGGACAGTGTGAAAACGACGCGGAAAACGTCGTTTTTTTGTTTGCGCGGCGGTCAATTATGCCTTGCCAATTGCGCGCGCTTGCGCTAAAATACTTTTACCGATATTTTGGAGCAAATTCTATGTCCGACAAAATCACACCCGCAGAAGGTTCCGCGCCCGCAGAAACGTCCAATTTCATTTACGACATCATCGCGGACGATTTGGCCAGCGGCAAACACACAAAGATTATCACCCGTTTTCCCCCCGAACCCAACGGTTATCTTCACATAGGTCACGCCAAGGCGTTGTGCATAAATTTCGGCGCCAAGGAAAAGTTCGGCGGCGAGTGCAACCTCCGATTCGACGACACGAATCCCGAGAAAGAGGGCGTCGAATATATGGAGAGCATAAAGGAGGACATCGCCTGGCTGGGATTCGAGTGGGACAGGGAACTCAACGCGTCCGATTACTTCGACGCGATGTACGACTGCGCCGTCAAACTCATCAGAGAGGGCAAGGCTTACGTCTGCGACCTCTCCGCCGAGGAAATCAAAGCCACACGCGGTACGCTCACGGAGCCGGGCGTCGAAAGCCCGTACCGCAACCGCAGCGTCGAGGAAAACCTCGACCTCTTCGAGCGTATGCGCGCAGGAGAGTTCGACGAGGGCTCCAGAGTTCTTCGCGCCAAGATTGATATGGCGTCGCCCAACATCAATATGCGTGACCCCGTCATCTACCGCATAGTCAAAGCGGAGCACCCGCACACGGGCAACAAGTGGGTCATCTACCCGATGTACGATTTCGCGCACCCGCTCGAGGACGCGATAGAGGGCATAACCCATTCGCTGTGCTCGCTCGAATTCGAGAATCACCGCCCGCTGTACGACTGGGTGACGGAGAACAGCGACTACCGTCCGCGTCCCCGGCAGATAGAGTTCGCGAGACTCAACCTCACGCATACCGTGATGAGCAAACGCTTTCTCAAGAAACTCGTGGACGAGGGCGTGGTGTGGGGCTGGAACGACCCGCGTCTTCCCACATTGTCGGGGTTGCGTGAAAGAGGATATCCTCCCGAGGCCATACGCGATTTCTGCGGCAGGATAGGCGTCGCCAAGGCCGACAGCCTCGTTGATATAGCGTTGCTCGAGCACTGCGTGAGAGAGAATCTCAACGACAACGCCACCCGCGCTATGGTGGTCACCGAGCCTCTGAAGGTCGTCATCGAGAACTATCCCGAAGACAAAACGGAGACCGTTTTCGTGGAGAACAATCCGCGCAAAGAGGACGGCGGCGTGCACGAAGCCACGTTTTCACGCGAGATTTACATCGAGCGCGACGACTTCTCCGCCGACCCGCCTCCCAAATATTTCCGCCTGAAACCCGACGGAATAGTGCGTCTCAAGGGCGCGTACGTGGTAAAATACAAGAGGCACGAAGTGGACGAAAACGGCGTGCCCACCGTGGTCTACGTCGATTATCTCGAGGGTACGCGTTCGGGCGAAGCGGGCGCGGCAATCAAGGTCAAGGGCACGATACACTGGGTAAACGCCCGTGACGCGGCAGACGTCAGGCTCAACATCTTCGACTACCTCTTCAACGACGGCGAAGAGAATTATATGGACAGGGTCAATCCAGATTCCCTCACCGTGAAATACGGCAAGGCGGAGAGATTCCTGGACGGC
>USGA01000114.1 GCA_900554085.1 uncultured Clostridia bacterium
CCGTCTCTGAAACCTACGCCCAGGAAATTCGCTACCCCTACTATGCCCATGGCCTGGACGGCATCCTGTCCGGCTACTGGTACAAGTTGGTGGGCATCACCAACGGCGTGGACGTGTCAGCATTTGACCCCGCCACCGACAAAGCCCTGGTCCAGAATTACTCCATCGACGACTTCAAATCCGGTAAAGCCGCCAACAAGGCCGCCATCCAACGGGAGTTGGGGCTACCGGAGCGGCCGGAAGTTCCCATGCTGGCCATGATCACCCGCCTGGCCGGGCACAAGGGCATCGATCTTCTGTGCTACACCGCACGCCGTCTCCTGGCTCTGGACGTGCAGCTGGTGGTCCTGGGTACCGGAGAACAGCGGTTCGAAAATTTCTTCCGGGGCCTGGCCGCAGAATACCCGAACAAGGTCTCTGCACAGTTGAAGTTTGACGTGAACCTGGCCAATCGGATTTACGCCGGCGCAGACGTATACCTCATGCCCTCCAAGTCAGAGCCCTGCGGCCTCAGCCAGATGATAGCGATGGCGTACGGCTCCGTGCCCGTGGTGCGCGAGACGGGCGGACTGAAAGACACCGTCGAACCTTTCAATCCCGTGGAAAAAACGGGTGTGGGATTCACGTTCAAGACCTATAATTCTTACGATATGCTTGACGCCGTATGGCGTGCGTACGGCACGTTCTTCGACAAGGAGAACTGGAAAGCCGTCGTGTCGAACGGTATGAAAAAGAATTTCGGTTGGGAAGTATCGGCGAAGAAGTATCTCGACATATACAATAGTATCAGGTAACCGTCGGCGTTTCGGCGTAATCGTAAAAAACCGGCGCGCCCGTCGGGCGCGCCGAACAAATGATAAACAAGAAAATCTAAACATTTCTTCCGGTGGGGGAACGGCGGAAAGAAGAAGGGACAATGTCAACATTCAACATCACTGCAAAAGAGTTCAAGAGCGAGGTCGTTTCCCTGCTCGCGCGCTTTTACGGCGTAAAGCCCGAAGAGGCAAGCAAAAATCAGATTTATTCGGCAACCTGCATTTGCGTTCGCGACCTGCTCACGCAGGCGCGCGTCAACTTCAAGAAAAAGGTGCGCGAGAAGAACGCAAAACAGGTCTATTATATGTCGATGGAATTCCTGCTCGGCAGGTCGCTGCGCAACCATCTTTTCAATATGGGTATAACCGAACAGGTGGCGGCGGCGGTCAAAGACCTCGGCGTGGACATTGAGGAACTTTACGAAATCGAGCCCGACGCGGGGCTCGGAAACGGCGGTCTCGGAAGGCTTGCCGCCGCGTATATGGACGCGCTCACGTCCGAAAACTACGCTGCCAGCGGCTTTTCCATTATGTACGATTACGGCATCTTCAAGCAGGTAATCGTGGACGGCTGGCAACTCGAGCAACCCGACGAATGGCTGAAAGGCGGCAGCGTCTGGCTTTCGCCCCGCGTCGAGGAAACTTATGAAGTCAAGTTCGGCGGAACCGTTGACGAAACGTGGGAAAACGGCAAACTCACCGTCAGACAGCGCGATTACACCACCGTGCTTGCTGTGCCTTACGATATGAACATTTCCGGCTACGGCAGTTCCGCGGTCAACCGCATAAGGCTGTGGTCGTCCAAGGCGCCCGTCGACTTCGATATGTCGATGTTCTCCCGCGGCGAATACGTCAAGGCAATGTCCGCAAAGGCTATGGCGGAATCCATCTCCAAGGTGCTTTATCCCGCGGACGACCATATCGAAGGAAAGTCCCTCAGGCTCAAACAGCAGTATTTCTTCGTCTCGGCGTCCATTCAGAGCATAATCAAGCGTCATCTCAAGGTCAATCCGTCCCTTGACAATCTTGCCGACTGCGTGGCTATCCACATCAACGACACGCACCCCACGCTTTGCATTCCCGAACTTATGAGAATTCTTCTCGACGAGTACGGTATGAGTTGGGAAAAGGCGTGGGAAATCACCGAAAACTGCATTTCTTACACCAACCACACGGTTATGGCAGAAGCCCTCGAGAAGTGGCCTCAGGAACTTTTCCGCGGTCTGCTCCCGCGCATTTACCAGATTGTTCACGAAATAAACCAGCGTTTCGTCGGCGAACTGTGGAAGTTCTATCCCTCCGACTGGGATTCCGTCAACCGCAACGCCATTCTCGGAGACGGGCAGATACGTATGGCAAACCTCTGCCTTGTCACTTCGCACACCGTCAACGGCGTCAGCGAACTGCACTCCGACATTCTGAAACACGACGTTTTCTCCGCATACTACAAGATGCACCCCGAGAAATTCACGAACGTCACCAACGGCATAACCCACCGCCGCTGGGTTGCGGAAGCCAATCCCGGCCTTGCCGCGCTCATCACCGACCTTATCGGGGACGGCTGGCTCAAAGATGCCGACAAACTGCAGGATTTGCTCCGCTATATGGGCGACAAACAGGTGCTCGGAAAACTCGCCGACATCAAACGTGAGAACAAGGTGCGCCTCGCTTCCTATATAGCAGAGCACAACGGCGTGACGGTGGACCCCGATTCGATTTTCGACGTGCAGGTCAAGAGACTTCACGAGTACAAGAGGCAGTTGCTCAACGCGCTCAACATTCTCGACCTGTATTTCAAACTCAAGGAAAACCCCGACCTCGACATCAGACCGCGCACGTTTATCTTCGGCGCCAAAGCGGCTTCCGCCTATTATATGGCGAAGCAGATAATCCGCTTTATCTGCACGCTCGGGAAAGTGATAAACAACGACCCCGACATAAAAGGGAAAATCAAAGTCGTCTTCCTCGAGAACTATCGCGTTTCTCTCGCCGAGATAATTATGCCCGCCGCCGAAGTCAGCGAACAGATTTCCACCGCAGGCAAAGAGGCGAGCGGCACCGGCAATATGAAATTTATGATTAACGGCGCGCTCACCATAGGCACTATGGACGGCGCAAACGTCGAGATTCACCAGTGCGTGGGCGACGAAAACATCTTCCTCTTCGGTCTGCTTGCCGACCAGGTTGCCGACCTCTGGAAGAACGGCTACAACCCCACTCACTACTATCAGACCAATCCGTCCATAAAGGCGCTCATCGACGCGCTCCGCAAGGGTATCGGCGGCGTGAGTTTCTCGGAAATCGCAGACAGCCTCACCATAGGAAGAGGCGGCACGCCCGACGGATACCTCGTGCTCGCCGACTTCGATTCCTACCGCGAAGCGCAGGGAAGAGTGGACGCGGCTTACCGCGACGCCGAGAAATGGAACCGTATGTCTCTCGTCAACATCGCCAAGGCGGGATTCTTCGCCGCCGACCGTGCGGTCAAGGAATACGCCGACCGCATCTGGGGTCTCGAGAGAATCAAATGAAAACGCGCGCCCTTCGGGGCGCGTGAATCACGCAAGGAGAGCGGCAACCCGCGCACGTTATGTTCAATCCGCTTACGCACAAAGTGCCTTACGGCGCGTCGGCAGTCGGGCAGAAGACCGAATTTTATTTTCCTCTGCCCTCGTCTTACGGCGCGGAGAAGGTGTTTGTCATCGCAAGAAAGGGCGAGCACGAACTGCGTGCCGAATTGCCGTTTTCGCATTTCTCGGGCGACGACCATATATACGCGGGCAGTCTGGTTTTCGACGTGGCAGGCGTGTGGAAATACCGCTTCGAGGCAAAAACCGGAAACGGCACCGTTTACTTCGGGCGTGCGTTGGGCGGAGACGCGATTGCGGGGGAATGGTTGCCCGAATGGCAGAT
>USGA01000115.1 GCA_900554085.1 uncultured Clostridia bacterium
GCGCTTTCTGAGTTCCCTGCGTTTTTGGGTGCGCGTAAGCGACTTTTTCTCCTCTGCGGGCGCCGGCAACGCAAGTCTGCCGTCGTCGGTAAGAGTGAGGGACTTTGCCGCCAGCATTTCGTTGATGACGACTCCCGTCAGACTCTTGAGGCGAGTATTGAGCGACTCGCAACTGCGGTCTTTGAGTTCCTCTTTCGTATAGCCGTAACAATTCTGCGAACGCTCGATTGCAATCTTGCGGTCCAGCGCGTCACCCTGAAAGACGCTTTTGACGGCGTTCTCTATCTCTTGTTTGGTCGGAAAATTTCTTTTTGCTGTCATCTGAACTCCTTGTAATCCGATTATATCACAAAACTTCCCTCCTCTCCAACACTAATCTTGCGGGGCGCGAAAAACCGTGCGCAAAATTTTTTGCGACTTTTTTCGGTTTTAATTCCGATTTAATTCAGTTAGAATAATTTAGTGATGTCATTCGGGCGAGCAGGTTCGCCCCGAGGAGAGACTATGGACAACTTCGACAACTTCTTCGACGGCAAAGACAACGGCGACGGCAACGGGAACGGCGGCGGTTACTACTACCGCACTCCGATATACCACACTCCCGACCCCGAACCTCAGCCCAAGGACGGCAGAAAGTTCACGCGGGTCACCGTGCTTTTCGTTGTGATTGCGGTCATTATGTGCCTTGCGATGATAGTCAACATCATCGTTCTGACTTCCCTCAAGGACGAAATCGCCGCAAAATACGCCGCCTCGATGAAAGAGGCAATTTACAGCGAATACTACAACGCGGTCAAGGACGTCGCCGACGATATGGATATATCCGAGGACCTCAAGGACGAAATAGCGGACAAGATAAACACGTCCGCCGCCAAGGTCGCGGGTGAACAAACGGTCAAATCCACGGTAAACATTTCCACGACGTTCACGACGTCGTTCTATGACGGAGTGTCGAAATCCTACGAAAGTTCGTCTTCGGGCTTCCTCGTCACCGCCGAAGACGCCGACGGAAATCAGAAACAATACGTCGTCACCAACGCGCATTGCGTGCTCTACCCCGTTACGGTCAATGTGGGATTCGGAGGTTTTCAGTCCTCCGCCGCGTTCAAAGAGTGCACCACGATAACCTGCTCTTTCAGCGTGGGCGGCGACGCAGGCAAAAGTTACAGCCTCAAAATCGTCAAGGCAGGCAGTTATTACGAAACCAAGTCCAACAACGAACCCGTTTCCTACGACTATCAGGAAATGCCCGACCTCGCAATACTCGAGTTTTCCGGGACCGCTCCCGACTCCTCCGAGCACCCCTCACTCAGCGTGGCGACCTCAGACGTTTCCACCTACGGCGACGACATAGCAATCGTCGGTTATCCTATGTACGAAGACCTCTCCGTGACGGACGGCGTTATTTCCAGCCCCGCGCACACTATGACGAACTGGGGATACGGCGACTTTTATACCATATCGGCAGCGGTCAACAGCGGCAACAGCGGCGGTCCCCTCGTCAACAACCGCAACGAAGTGCTCGGTGTAGTGGAAGCCAGTATGAGCCTCGACTACGCCGAAAACATAGGTTACGCCGTCACCGCGACGACCCTCAGGGAATTTGCTTCAAGCAGCACTTTCGGCGGAGTGTCTCTGACCATTGTCAATGCCTGAACCGCCCACACTCCTTCCGTCCTCTGCAGGGGACGGGGCGTACATAAATTTGACGGAACACCGCACCGGCGGTGTTCCGTCTTTCTGTCCGGCGATAACAGGGCGGAATTTTCTTCCGACGAGGTTATCGGTTTTCTCTTTGACCGTCAAGACACCTTTCAGTCAAGCACGTCTTCTATTTTCTTGAGAATCGCGCGTTTGGTGCGTTTGACCGCATTCACTCCCCCGTTCGCCGAATAAATGGCGGTGGCGGTGACTATTCCGAGCATTGCTCCTATCAAAAGTGTGTTTTTCATATCTACCTCCTCGCCGATATTTTGCGCGGGAAAGACGCTTTTATACCGTAGCCGTCATACGGAACGCGAAACGCGCGCCCTCGCAGGCGCGCGTTTTTTGTAGGTTTGAGCCCGAGACGGACTGCCTCCGGACGTTTTACGTAACCCCCTAACGTCCCCCAAGTCTTTCTGCCGCGGATTTGAACGCTTCGGCTGCCGCGGCGACGTCGTCTTCCGTGTTGCCCCTGCCCAGGGAAATACGCACGCACTCACCCGCCTCTGCGGCTGTCATACCCAGCGCCATAAGCGCTCTGTCGGGCTCGGATTGCCGTGCCGAGCAGGCGCTGCCCGCCGACACCGCTACACCTGAGAGATCGAGCGCAATCAGCATTTTCTCGGCGGGCACACCGACAACGCGGAGACAAAGATTGCCGTAATGACGCCTGTCGAAGTCGGAAGTGCCGACGAGCGATACGCCGTGCGTATCCCTGACTTTTCCGAAAAACAGGTCGCGGAGAGCGCGGATTTTCGCGGCGTCGGCACTCCTGCACTCCGCCGCTTTCCTGAACGCCGCCGCAAACCCGACGGCGCCGACGACGTTTGACGTGCCGCCTCGCAATCCCCTTTCCTGTTCGCCTCCCGCAACGAGAGGCGACAATCTTGTTCCGCGCCTTATATAAAGCGCTCCCACGCCCTTGGGGCCGTACATTTTGTGCGCGGAAAAAGAAATCATATCCGCGCCGCAAGCGGTCGTTACATCAAGACTTCCGCCCGCCTGAACAGCGTCGGTGTGGAAAAGCGCGCCGCCCTCGTGCGCAACTGCGGCAAGCGCGGGAATGTCGTTCAGAGTGCCGAAAACGTTGTTGGCCCACATTATACTGACAAGCAGGGTGTCTTTTCTCATCGCGGCACGCAAGGCGTCGGGCGATACGAACCCTTCATTGTCAACCTCGAGCACCGTCACGTCGAATCCGAACTGCCCGAGTTGCTCCGCCGCTGCGCGGACTGCGGGGTGTTCCGTCGCGGAAACGATTATGTGACGTTTGTCGGAAGCGGCCGCCGCGCCTTTAAGTGCGAAATTGTCGGCTTCGGTGCCTCCCGACGTGAAACAGATTTCCTCGGGCGCAGCGCCGATAACAGCGGCTATTGCGTCGCGCGCCGAAAGCAAGCCCCTCTCTCCTTCGCGTCCGAAAGAGTGAACGGAATCGGCATTGCCGAACGACTCCGCAAAATAAGGCTCCATTGCGACAAACGCCTCTTTGCAAAGAGGCGTCGTTGCTGCGTGGTCGAGGTAAATGTGTTTCATATACCTTTATTCCTTTTCCGTCGTTGCTCCGCGCTCCGTACGTCTGCGGGAGCGGAGGGACAGGCGGAACTACTTCCTCACCTGACCGTCGCCCGTTATGACGTATTTCACGGAAGTGAGTTCCTTGAGCGCGATGGGACCGCGGGCGTGGAGTTTCTGCGTGGATATACCCATTTCCGCGCCCAGTCCGAACTGAAAACCGTCGGTAAAGCGCGTGGAAGCGTTGACGTACACCGCCGCGGAATCGACGTTGGCAGTGAAATAATTTGCCGCCGTCCGGTCGCGCGTGAGTATGGCTTCTGAGTGGCAAGTGCTGTGCGCATTGATGAAAGACACGGCCTCTTTCACCCCATCAACAAGCATAAACGTAATTTTATACGCCAGAAATTCGGTATAAAAGTCCTTTTCGGTCGCAAGCGCCACATTCGGTAAAATTGCCGCGACTTCCTCGGTGCCGAGAAT
>USGA01000116.1 GCA_900554085.1 uncultured Clostridia bacterium
CCGACGGTGGGCGACCTCGGGTTGGGACTTGCTCCGCTTGTCTTGACCTACGGCGACGGAGTTGTGCTCGAGACAGTAAAACCCGCCCGCGACGGAAAAGGCATAGTCGCGAGAATATACGAGCGCTACGGGAAAGAGTGCGCCTGCAAGGTTGCAGCGACCTTTGAGGCAAGGGGAATTTTCGAAACCGATATGCTTGAGAACGGTCGCGAAAAGACGGACGGGAATCTGGTTTTCAAGCCGTTCGAAGTCAAGACGGTATATTTCGAAATCTGACAAATAAAGCGGTTCAACCTGCTGAAAACGACGATTTAAACGTCGATTGTGATAAAGGAGAAAAGATGAAACATATTGCTTTTGCGGACGACAGAGAGTTCGACCTCATACTTATCGGCAGGGTTTGCATAGATTTCAATCCCCTCGATTATTTCAAACCGTTGTCCCAATCCAAAGAGTTCAGAAAGTATCTCGGAGGGTCTCCCGCAAACATCGCGGTGGGACTCGCGAGGCTGGGCAAAAAGGTCGGATTCATCGGCAGAGTGTCCGATGACCGCTTCGGTGAATACGTCGTCGATTTCTTCAGGAACGAGGGTATCGACACCAGCAATATATTCCTTGCGGAAAAGGAGCACAAACTGGGGCTGACGTTCACGGAAATTCTTTCGCCGGACGAGAGCAGTATCCTGATGTACCGCGAGGGCGTCGCGGACCTTACTTTGCAGCCTTCGGAAATCAGCGAGGATTATATCCGGCGCGCGAAAGCCATTCTCGTGTCCGGCACCGCGCTTTCGGCAAGTCCTTCCCGCGAGGCGTGTTTCAAGGCGATACAACTCGCCGAAAAGAACGACGTCAGAATAATTTTCGACATCGACTACCGCGAGTACAGTTGGAAAAGCCGCGACGAAATCGCCGTTACCTATTCCTATGCCGCCGAACACAGCGACATCATTATGGGAAGCAGGGAGGAATTCGACCTCACCGAGAGCGTGTCGGCGCCCGGTCGCACGGATAAGGAAACCGCGGCGCACTGGCTGAGCAAAGGCAATTCCATCGTCATCATCAAGCACGGGAAACAGGGTTCCACCGCGCACACCGCGGACGGGGAATACAATATAAAACCTTTCCCCGTCAAAGCGTTCAAATCGTTCGGAGGCGGAGACGGTTACGGCTCGGCGTTTATCTGCGGATTGCTCGAGGGAATGGACATAACGGACTGTCTGGAACTGGGCAGCGCGTCGGCTTCTATGCTGGTCGCGGCGCACGGGTGTTCGGAGTTTATGCCCACGCGCGCCGAAATAGAGGAATTCATAGCGCGCGAGAAAGCCGAATACGGCGAGATGGTGGCGAGAGGCTGATATGTTCGCTTATCCGAAGTTCAACAGAAAAGGCGTGAAAACGCTGGTCAAATCCGACGGCAGGGGCAGCGAATTCCTTATGGACATCACCGTTCACCGTCTCAAAAAAGGCGGGAGACGCACTTTCTTTTCCAACGTCGCGGAGACCGCTTTGCTGCTGACAGAAGGCGCCGTCGAATTTTCGGCGGAAGGCAAGAAATACGAGGCGGAGCGCAAGAACGTTTTCGAGGCTTTGCCGTCCTGTCTGCACGTTCCCAAGGGTGTAAAAGTGACCGTGAGTGCGGTCGCGGACTGCGAATTCATAGTGCAGTCGACCGCAAACGACAGAGATTTCCCCGTCAGGTTCTATGCGCCCGAAGACATCGTATGCACGGTGTCCTGCGAGGGGCGTTGGGAGAATACCGCCGTGCGTGACGTCAACACTGTTTTCGATTACGACATCGCGCCGTATTCGAATATGGTTCTCGGCGAAGTTATAGCGCGGCAGGGCAGGTGGTGGAGTTACGTCCCCCACAGTCACCCCCAACCCGAAGTCTATTACTACAAGATGCCGAGGGAAGAGGGATTCGGGGCGTGTTTCATAGGTGACGAGGCACACACCGTCAAGGACGGCAGCGTCGGAGCGTTTCCCGGCGGAAAAACGCACGTTCAGGTCACGGCGCCCGGTTATCCGATGTACTGCGCGTGGATGATTCGCCATCTGGACGGAGACCCGTGGCTCAAGACCCGCACCGTCGACCCGCGCTACGAATGGCTGGAGAAATAAATTGTCGGGGGAAAGTATGAAAGAAAAAACAAAGAGAATGACCGTAGGGGAGGCGCTCGTAACCTTTCTGGACAATCAGTACGTTTCGCTGGACGGCAAGGAAAACAAACTGGTCGAGGGCATTTTCACGGTGTTCGGTCACGGTTGCGTTGTCGGCACGGGAGAGGCTTTATCTCTCAAAAAGCACTCGTTAAAGGTCTATCAGGGCAAGAATGAGCAGGGAATGGCGTACGCCGCCATTGCCTACGCAAAGCAGAACAACCGCCTTAAGATATTGCCGTGTATGTCGTCGATAGGCCCCGGCGCGGCGAATATGGTGGCGGCGGCGGGTACCGCAACGGCGAATAACATTCCCTTGCTTCTGCTTGTGGGCGACACGTTTGCCACCCGTCAGCCCGACCCGGTACTCCAACAGATAGAACAGGCGAATTCCGCAGGCACGACCACCAACGACGCGTTCAGGGCGGTCACCAGATATTTCGACAGGGTCAGCCGTCCCGAAATGCTTATGACGGCAATGCTCAACGCCGTGCGCGTGCTTCTGGACCCTGCGTCCACTGGTGCGGTGGCGATTGCGCTCCCGCAGGACGTTCAGGGCGAGGCGTACGACTTCCCTCTGTCTTTCCTCGGCAAGAGAGTGACCCGCGTCGTGCGCACGTTGCCCGACAGGGAACAGGTCAGGGAAGCGGCAAAAGCCATTAAAAAATCCGGGAAACCTCTGCTTATAATCGGCGGGGGCGCAAAATACAGCGGAGCGGGCGAAGCAATCAAAGAATTCGCGCTCCGTCACAATATTCCCGTCTGCGAAACTCAGGCGGGCAAGTCCGCCGTGCCGTCCTCTTTCGCGTACAATCTTGGCGGAGTGGGCGTGACGGGGAATTCTGCGGCGAATTCGGTCGCGGCGTCGAGCGACCTCGTCATCGGTGTGGGCACCCGCTTCACCGATTTCACGACAGCCTCGAAGTCTCTTTACGCGGGAGCGCGGATAGTGGCGGTCAACGCCTCGCCGTTCCACGCGTCGAAAATGGACGCAATTGCGGTTGTCGCCGACGCAAGAGAGGGTATCGTCGCGCTCGACAAGGCGCTCGGCGCATACCGGGCCGCCTACGACGGCGAAATCGAAAAGGCGAAATTCGACTGGCAGGTCGAAATGAGCAGACTGGTCTCCGTAAAAACGGGCGAGGGTTACGTGCCCGAGAACACCGATATGACCCCCGACGCGGTGGAGAAATTCGCTCAGGCGACGGGTTGCGCTCTCACTCAGACCGCCGCTATCGGAATAATTCGCAGTATCATACCCGAGGACGCCGTAATAGTCGGTTCGTCGGGAAGTCTGCCGGGGTGCCTGCAACGTATGTGGGAAACGGACGCCGTTGACAGTTACAACGTCGAATACGGATATTCCTGTATGGGGTACGAAATCGCGGGGGCGTTGGGCGCAAAACTGGCTTGTCCCGACCGCGAGGTGTACGCAATGGCGGGCGACGGCAGTTATCTTATGCTTCACAGCGAAATGGTGACGGC
>USGA01000117.1 GCA_900554085.1 uncultured Clostridia bacterium
GCCCAGTTTGGTGATTTCGGGCGGCATTTTGAAATACGGCAAAGCGGGTGAAAAAGTAACCACCACCGCTCCGCCCCGTTCTCTGAGCAGCGCGACGGCATTGTCGCTCATAAGTGCGCCGTGCTCGACGGTATCGACTCCGCATTTCGCGGCAATCTCCATTCCTTCCTTGCTCTGTATGTGTGCCGCCACTTTTTTGCCGCGCGCGTGAGCAACGTCGCAAACCGCTTTAACCTGTTCGGCAGTCATCTTGAGTTCGCCCGGTTCGCCGCGTTTCTTTGCGTCGGTCACCCCGCCCGTTATGCATATCTTTACAAAGTCCGCACCCGCGTCGATGTTCGCTTCGGCAAGAGCGGCAAGAGCCTCGGGAGTATCCGCCACCAGCGCGAACGTACCCGCTCCGTGTCCTCCCGCAACCGTGATTGCAGGTCCCGACGCAAACATTCGCAGTCCACGCGCCGCGCCTTTGCCCTCCTTGAGTTTTGCGGCAAGTTCGATGTCCGAATTGCGGAAATCCCCCACCGCTCGCAGAGTCGTAACACCCGACATAAGTTGTTGTTTTGCAGCGGAAGCGACGAGTCGCGACACCACGAATTTACCTATAGGCGTATACAGCATTTTCAGCACCGCTTTCTGCGCGCTGCCTCCGCTTATAACCTTGCTGGGCATTCCCGTGCCGAAAAGATGCACGTGCAGATTGACGAGCCCGGGAACGGCATACGCCCCATTCATATCTTTTGTCTGCCAGCCGTCGGGACATTTGCCGTGCGGCTTGACCGCGGCAATCCTTCCGTCTTTGACGAAAATGTCCTTTCCTTCCAGCACCTTGCACCCGTCCGTTACGTCTATGACGTTGCAATTCGCATATACCTTACCGACAGTCATACTCTGTCCTCCCGAATCGGATTAACACGACAATTATAAACTTTACCGCACGCGGTGACAACAAAGAAATCGGAACGACGTGCAATTTATTGCACGACAATACGACGCACCGCGTAAAAATCCCGAATTTCCGACAAACGGAAACCCGTTTTTCAGAAGGAAAATCGAGTATGCGACGGATTCGTAAGGAGTGCAACCGCACGACGGAATAGCAAGGCGCACCGCACCGCAGCGTAACCGGACAGGTCCGAATCCGCACACGGCGAATGATAAAGCCCGTTCTTCCGAACGGGCTTTCTGGAGCTGGTGGGCGGATTCGAACCGCCGACCTATTCATTACGAGTGAATCGCTCTACCTACTGAGCCACACCAGCACTCGCTTTGCGATTATATCAAAGCGAAAAACAAATTGCAAGCGTTTTGACGAAGCGAGGCCGCGCGATTATCCCTTCAGCACTTCGTAGCACAGGTCCGGCCAGTCGGACATAACGCAATCCGCGCCTATCGATTTGAGGTGTTCCATATCCTCGCGCTCGTTTATCGTCCAGTACTGCACCGCTATATTGTATTTGTGCGCGTAATCGATGAGTTCCTTCGTTCCGAGGAAAGAGACTGACTTGCTGTAGGGAATCTGCAGCGCGCAATAGCCCACGCCCCTCTTGGAAAGGTCGGCGTCGGTGAGGTAGGCGAGCCAGAAATCCAGCACCTCGCAAATCGAAGAGGAACGGAGCAAGGCGGGATAGTTCTCGTCCACATAGTCGCTGACGTTCTGGTTGAACGTGCCGAAAACGACATACGGCAGCAAATCCATATCGTCCAGTGTCGCATAGAGCAAATCCGCGGCCGTTTCGCCCAGTTTGCCGCTGTTCTTGATTTCGATGATGTAACTGTATCTTCCGTCGGGAGCCGCCTCGCGCGCTTCCTCGGACTCCATATATTCCAACACTTCCCTGAGCGTGCAGATGGTAAGCCCCGCCTCGGAAACCTGTTCGGGAGTGTAATCACGGTAGGGATACTCACCGTTCAACTCGAAATTGTACCCCATATTGAGCGTACGCAATTCCTCGAGGGTGTAATCCTCGGGGCGCGCGTTTTCGACTCCGAACACCTCGACGGAGTTGGAAGTACGGTCCAGCGTGTGGTCGTGCAACAATACCAGTTCGTTATCCTTGGTAATATGCAGGTCGAACTCCCATATATCCACCTTGTAGCCGCCCGTGGTCGCCTCGTGGATACCGAGTTTGAAAGCGTAAAGCGTATTTTCGGGGGCAACGTTGCTGCCTGCGCGGTGCGCGGACACCATAACCGAATCCGTGGATATGTAGGGATTGACCTCGCCGTCGAAATAATTTTTATCGGTTTCGCAATAGGCAATCCCGACCACGCAACAACTTATCAACGAGAATACGATGAAAAGTCCGCCGAAAACGCCTATCAGCACCTTATATCTTGTTTTCATAATTCCACCCTGTCTCCGTCTCGTCGAAACGCCCGACGGAGGCGCCCCTGCAGGGGCGTTCAGATTTCGTCCTCGTCAAGCACATCGGCGGGTACATAGTCCTTCCTGAAGCACCTGAAATGCTCGAAACGGAACACGACTATCTCGCGGGCGATGACCGTCGCGACAAACGCTATCGTTCCGCCGAAGAGCACGTCGGAGAAATAGTGCGCGCCGACCATTATTCTGCTGACCGCCACCAGCCCCGTAAACAGCACGGGGAATATCCAGCACAACGCACGCAGGGGCTTGTTCTTCATTTTGAGGACGTCGGGAAACATAATGAGCGCATACGTCATACCAGCGGCGCAAGTGTGCCCGGAGGGGAAAGACTTGAACGCGTCGGTCACGCCGTACACCGCCTCGAACTGCGCAAGCACCTCTTCGGAGGGCTGCCCGTTCATAACGTACCAAGGCGTGAAATTCTCGAAGCCGCCCATACTCTGCCCGAGTGCGCTGTTCATAGCGCGGTATCTCATTCTGCCCACGGGCACTTTTACGAAATGAATAATGAGATTTGCCACCGCGGCAAGCAGTATGAACGCCGCCACAAACTTGAGAAGAGAACGCAACGTCTCGTCTTTCATTCTGTAAAGCGCGAATATAACCGTTATCACGGCAAGGAACGAGCACAGCACGGCTATGAGCGTCAGCGCGTTTTCGAGATAGGTATCCTCCATTCCCGCGTGCTCGAGAATGTAACCGAACATATCGTTGAAGAACAACCAGAACGCGACAACCGCACCCGCAAGCAATACCGCGCAGGCTATCTCACGAAGAGGACGAAGTTTGAAAAAGCGCCAGATGTACATCATCACGAGCACACAGCAAAAGCCCGCTATGACATATACGGGTGAGGACCCGAAAATCTCAAAAGCCACGCCGAAAGTATCGGAAGCAAGATATTCGCCTTCTTCCAAAATGCCGTCCGTCATAATGTCGCTGACCTGCAAATCGGTGTAAGTCGCGGCAACCACGAGCGCAACGAACACCAACACAAACAGCGTCACGGAAACGATTACCCTGCTCTTGATAGGAAGTTTGGAAAAAATCATAATTCCCCCAAAGAATCTTAATGCAGTTATTATAACACGTGTGGAATAACTTTTCAATAGCGAAGCGCGCACGCGCAGGCGCGGAAATTACGCTCCGCACTCGCTATGGAAAAAGTTCGCACCGCCTGGGGATTAACACGCGTTTCGCACGGCTCACGTTGCTCGTGCTATCACGCCGGGGCGGGCAAACAGTTCTTATGGACTG
>USGA01000118.1 GCA_900554085.1 uncultured Clostridia bacterium
ACGAACACCCCGGGGAAGTGGTGCTTTTGCTCTTTCAATGCACCAACGAAGAAGAAAACAACGCCGATTGCCCGCTCTTCGACGAATGGCTGGCAGGGGTGGAGTACAAGGGCAAAAACCTCTATGACTATGTTGAAATCTATGTCGGCGACGACGCGCTTGCCGATGACGGAAGTCTGAGCGAAACCCGCACCGACATCACCGACCTGACTTACAACGACGTGACGGACGGCGGCAAACAGGCGGGGATAGTGCTTTTGCAAAGATATGCCGAACTCTACGGCAAAAACGAGTATACGCGATATTTCTACGATATGGACGCCAACGCGCTTCACAGGTGGCACAGCAGGATAGGTTGCTCCGTACTCATTGACGAGATAGACGATTATGCGACGGACCTCGCGGAGATGAGGGCGTACCGTTTCGGACTGCGGGTCAATCAGACCCAGGCGGCGTTTTCCGGCGCAACATTCGGAGACATACTCCGCGATATAGGCGAATGGTCTCTTCTGAAATTCGCGAGCAAGTATAATGTCGAACTGCTGGAAAACGAAAATTTCTCGGATTGGCTGAAAGCAATGCCGATTTTTCAGGTGGATTTCGCAAACAGCGATTACGGCGATTTCAACAACCGCGCTAATGGCGCAATAAGAGCGCGCAACGAGGAAATAGTGCGGATACTGCTCGGCGAAGGGGCGACGGTGGCCGACTTGTACGAGTAGGCAAACAAAATAAACGTTATTGCGGACTGCGGCCTTGCGCGCAAAAGAGCGCAGGGAAGCGTGTTTGCGGTATGGGGGGCATAATGAAAAAGAAATCGGTACTTGCTGTTGCTGGAGTGTTGCTGGCGGCGGTTTGCGCCGCTTCGCTTGCGGGGTGTTATGCGACGGTCCGCGTGCCCGATTCCCATTACGCGGAGGCTCAAAGTACCCTTATCAATCCCGAAGCCGATGCCTGCGCCGTCGAACTTATGAACTATCTCAAAAGCGTTTACGGCAAAAAGGTTATAAGCGGGCAGTACGTCAACGAATACGAGGACTACCGTTCCGCTCAGTTCAAAGCCGACCCTTCGGACCCCGACAGCCCCTCCACGGTGTTCAGGCTCAACGAATTGCAGGCGGTCCGCGGCGTGACGGGAGAATATCCCGCGATGCTCGGGCTGGACGTGTCGGGTATAGAATGCGGCGAGACCTGCTACAGCGTTGAACAAGCCTTGAAATGGCACGAGGCGGGCGGTATCGTTACGCTGTGTTGGCACTGGAAGGTGGACAATTTCGACGGAAAGCCCCGCGCTTTCTACAGCGAACAGACCGATTTCAGCCTTGCGAAAGCCCTCGGAGACAAAGAGAGCAAGCATTACAAAGGACTGATTGCGGACATAGACGCCGTGTCCGAAGCGCTGCAACCCCTGCGTGAGGCGGGCGTACCCGTGCTGTGGAGACCTCTCCACGAGGCGAGCGGCGGTTGGTTCTGGTGGGGCGCGAGCGGCAGGGACGCATACGTCGAATTATGGAATATCGTGTACGAACGTATGACCGAAGTTCACGGACTGAACAATCTGATATGGGTGTACAACGGACAGAACACCTCCTGGTACGTGGGGGACGACAGGTGCGACATAATAGGCGACGACCCCTATTACGATTTCAATTCGCGCGAGGAATACGAGAAAAATCCGTCCAACGCCGCACGCTTCAAAATGAATTACAAAACGAGCGGCAACAAGATGATAATGATGAGCGAAAACGATTTCGTTTTCGACATCGACGCGGCTTTCGAAGAAAATACGCGTTGGCTCTCTTTCTGCACGTGGTGCAGGGAGTTCGTCTGCGTGTACGAGCCGGACGAAAGCGGCGAAAACCGCACTTATCCCGTTTACAGCGCAATGTGTTCTTCCGCAGAGGAACTCCGCGCGGCGTACCTCAACGAGAGGACGGTCACGCTTTCCAGATTGACGGAAAGCGGCGATTACAATCCCGTCCGCTGAAAGGCGCGAGGGGTGTGTTTGACAAATTCACCGCATCAGATGCACGAAAACGCCCGTTCGGGGCGTTTTTCTGTTAAGGCAGAATCGGGTGGCCTTCCGTCTGCACGCAACGGTACGCGCCGACGCGGCGAGGTTCACTCGTCCGGGTGCGCGGCGAAAAACTTGTCGTTTGCGCGCACGACGGGGTCGTCGGGGAACAGCCCGACCAGTCGCTCGTGGTAGGCGCGGCTTTCCTTTTTCCTGCCGGCAAGATAGCAACATTCCGTAAGTCCCAACAGGGGATTGAGGTCGCGGTCGCGAGGATTGTCGAAGTCGCCTTCCTCGCTGTGGTCGCGACAGTCAAGCGCGCGTCCGTACCAGAATATCGCTTCGCCGTACCTCTTCTTTTCTTTGAAAAGGCGCGCTATCCTGCACACGATTCCCGCCCTCGGTTCTCCGTACAGGAAAGAACGGAAAAGGACTTTCAGAGCGTCTTCCGTGCGCCCCTCGGCGGAATGACACAGCGAGAGTATTTTGCAGGCCTCTATTTTGTTGACGTACCAGCCGCTTATGTCACCCGTCATATTGTCGAGCACTTCTATGGCTTTGTCGTAGACTTTGTTGTAGTAGAGTTCCCGCCCGAAATAAAATTTGTCGCGCGGGGAGAGCACGATTCCCCGTTCCAGGTTTTTGCAGTAGACGTTCAGGTTCCTGTTGGGTGCCGAAGGGTGGATTTTCCTGTGTTGCACGGCGAAATCCGAACGAATGATTTTTCCCGACGGCGGCACGCATTCGTGCACGCAACCTTTCCATTCGGGCGAGGCGGCGCGTTTCATTATCCTTTCGCGGTAGTAGGTGTACGTGCAATTGCCGTTTTCGTCGAACGATACGTCGTAGCGGCACATCACGAAATCGGGTTTTTCCTTTTCCAGCCGTTCTTTCAGCGCGAGCAGTTTTCCGCCGTTCTCTTCCGTCACCACGTCGTCTGCGTCCAGCCACATAACGTATTCGCAAGTCGCGTGCGAGAAAGAGAAATTGCGTGCGGCGGAGAAATCGTCCACCCAATCGAAAGACAAAACTTTGTCGGCGTATTTTTTCGCGACGTCCACCGTTTTGTCGGTTGAGCCCGTGTCCGCAATCACTATTTCCTCGACATACGGACGAACGCTTTCGAGACATCTTCCGAGCGTGTCCTCTTCGTTTTTTACTATCATACAAAGCGAAATTTCCGCCGCCATAGCACCACACCTCACCTTGCATTTATATGATGTATTGAGACGAGGCTACATAACTTCGGAGGTAGATTATGGAAAATTTCGGCAAATGTTCGAGGTGCGGCTGTTTCCCGTGCAGGTGCGGAGAGAGCAGCCGCGACTCAAGGAGGAACGGCTGTTGCTGTTGCGTGGGACCGACGGGTCCGACGGGACCGCGCGGTCCCATAGGTCCGCAAGGTAACACGGGTGCAACGGGTCCGACCACGGTCACCGTTACGGTGGGCGAGACCATAACCACGGCCCCCGGCACTCCCGCTTCCGTCACCGAGACGGGTACCACCGACCATATCCTTACGTTCAGCATACCGCAGGGCGCGACCGGCGCAACCGGCGCCACGGGTCCGACGGGCGCAACGGGAGCGACGGGCGCGGCGGG
>USGA01000119.1 GCA_900554085.1 uncultured Clostridia bacterium
ATCAGCAGGTTGATGGTTCGATTCCGTTCACCAGCTCCAACGTGGAAGGGTTCCCGAGTGGCCAAAGGGAGCAGACTGTAAATCTGTTAGCGACGCTTTCGGTGGTTCGAATCCACCCCCTTCCACCAACACGACAGCCCAATCTTCGGATTGGGCTGTCGTGTCTTTTTCTCTCGATTAATCAAAAATTTCCGCGCGCACGGTCAAACCGCGCAAGCGGCGCAAAACGAACAGCGCATATTGCGCGCCCGATTACCCTTTTCCACACTCGTAACTGCCCTCCCGTTTTCAAGGAACATATCACACGAAGATTTCAAGCGAGCGACGGTTACGCAAAAAAAGCACCCGACCACGGGTGCTTTCGATTGTTCTCGGTTTATTTTTCCGACGGTTCGTCGGGCTTTTTGTCCGCGAAATCGAATGAAATTGCCTTTCCCTCGTATTTCGTGTTGTAACCCGGATTGGAGTCGGGACGCAGAGCGTTGGGATAATAGGTGTCGTTCTTGATGTCCTGCGCTATTCTCTGCAATTCGTTCGCAATGCGGTAGGGGTCCTTAATGTCGTAAAGAACGGCGCGCTGGCACTCGGCGGTTATGTAGATATCGCCCACCTTCAGAATTCTGTCGATAAATCCCACACGCACTCGCACGTTGGTTATGTCGGTATAGTAAAGGAATTTGAGGTCGATGATGACTCCGCTTCGCACAATTACGCGCTTGTCCGTCAGTGCGTAACGGATATTTTTCACTTCGACGACCGAACGGATAATGTTGAAAAGCCATATCCAGACCGGCGCAAGATGAATGGCGAAGAAAATCCACACGAACCACGGCACCGCGTCTCTCATCGTCGAAAGAAAGTATATGATCGCTCCGTCGCATATCAGCCAGAAAATGACTATGGGCAACAGTTTGAAAACGGCGGCAAGTATATACGCCGATTTCTTCGGCTCGCCCTGCCAGAGAATGTTCTCGTCTTCCTTGACGACATCTTCTATGTTGTTGCTGTACATTCCGTTGTCGGAAAAATACTTTTTGTTTTCTTTCATTTTGTCCTTCGCCGCAAAGACGGCACAATCCTCGCGCTCATTCTATCAAAAACAAACGCCGTTTGCAACACCGCGCCGCATTCCTCACATCAAAAGTTTTTTGCGGCACTCTCCGTCGGGCGACTTGCCGACAATAAAAGCAATCCCGCAAAATCGCGGGATTGCAGTCGTTTTGTTCGGATTTTCGCACTCGATGTCCGTCAGGAGTGCAACCTCTGTATGAGTTTGGTGTTGACGACGAGTTCCGTATTGTATGCGACGGAATTCTCGGTGTTCCTGTAGCACCAGATGTGAATGGGGTCGTCGAGTATATATATATCGAGTTTAAGTGTTTGCAACACGCCGTCTATAACGTCTATGCTCGGCATATCGGAAGTGGTTATCTCTTTCCACCTGTCGCTTTCTTCCAACTGCACGTCGAGATAGGAATGGTCCGTCGCTCCCATTGCGAACATTCCGAAGTGAACGTATTTCGCGGTGTCGGTGCGCTTGATTATCTCGTTGAAATTCTCGGACAGCAGTTCCTTCATCAGCATTTCGTTGGCGAGGTCGAACACGCCCTGCGGCAAATTACCGAGACTTTGCGCAAGTCCCATAAGCAGGTTGTAGGAATTGTCTAGGTCCTTCCAGTTGTAGATGTCCCAGAAGCCCGTCTGCGTGATGGTGGTGTTCATCGCTTCGTCGCGGGATTTCTTTCCGGGTTCGTCGTAAGGCGGCAGGTCTCTGGCGAGTATCGCCTCACGTTCATCAGTGTTGGCATAATTGATATACTGAACGCTTACCGGCATAAGCAACAGGTTCGAGAACGCGCAATTGTGGATTCCTATGGTGGAATATCGCACGCGAGTGGGGTCGTCGCCGTGTTGCCTGGTCAGGATATTTATACCGTTGTAGCCGATGTTTCTGATGATTACGCCGACGTAATCGACCTGCGCACCGTAAACGCGAGTGCCCTCGGAGCAATTCTCGATGAGGCAGTACTCAATCACAACGTTGGTCTGACGGGTGTCGATGGTGGCTTCGGAGACGTAACCGTCGACGTCGGCACCGCCGCCGGCGTTTCTCGTACCACGTTCGACGTGAACGGAACGTCCGTTTATCTTGTTGCCGACTTTGTCGTCGTCGGACATATCGCCCTGAACGTCTTTATTTGTGAAGGTGACGTTGGACACGGTAATGTTGCTGCCGCGCACATTGATTATGGTGTCGCCCTCACCGGTTGTGACGGTGTTGTTCGTGCAAAGCCTGTGGTTGTTGCCGTACAGGCTGCACCACAGGTTCTTTTCGATGTCGCTCTTGGATACGAAATTGATATCGGACATCAGAACTATAGCGGGGACGTTGGAGTTGACAGCCTCGTCCATAGAAGCGTTGGCCGCGGTAGCCGCATTCCAGTCCGCGAGGTCGTAGACGGCGACGCCCGGCAACACGTTTATCGTGAGACTGCATATGGTGGAAGAAACAAGTCCCGCATATTTGGGATAACGCGCGCGGACCGTAATCGTGACGGTCGTGCGTTCGGTGATTCCTTCCGGATTGAAAACAAGACGGTTGAGATGTTCGGGGTCGCTGAATGACGCCTTGTCGGCGTCGGCCTCTGCCACGGAGAATTCCAACGCCTCGTAGTCAACGTCCGCGGGTTGCAGTATGGAGATGTCGAACCAGTTTGCGACGAAGGACGAATCCGTTGCATCGAGTCTTCTGCTCGCAAACACCGTTTCAAGCGCGAGACCGACTTCAAGGGAAGATTCGGTGTCGGAAAGACGAAGCATCGCAATCTTCTTGACGGACGCAAGGGTGATTTCGGCACTTTCCGCCCCGACGGAAACGGTGACAACGAACACGCCCGTGCCTTTGGCGGTTATTACGCCCTCGGCGGACACGGCCGCTATCTCGGCATACTCGTCGGCAATGTTCCAGACGGCTCCCGCGGGAACATCGTTTCTGAGCGCGGATTTCCAACGCACGGAAAGCGTGAGAGGCACCTCGTCGGTCGCTACGACAAAAGGTTCGTCGGACGCCTCGTCAAATGCGAAGATGTCGCTGTTGGCGATTTCGATTTCGTTCAAACCGCACTTGGTTACCGTGAACGACTGCCCTTTTGCAGACGTTACGGTCGCGGAAGAGGAACCTTCCGCAAACTTGAACTCGTTGTCGTTCACGGTTCCGCCGACGGCGGTTGCACCCGCACAATCGAAACCTATTGCGGCGAGGTCAACCGTATCGGTATGCACGGAAAATTCGTTTCCGAGCGTGGTCACGCCCGCAACGATTTTGACGGTTTTGGTGCCGGTGACGGGTTTCGTGCCGTTTTCGGTGAGAGTCGTAAAAGAAATAACGGACGTGCCGACGGAAACGCCGGTGACCACGCCGTTGGCGTCCACTACGGCGACTTCGGGATTGCTGCTCGTCCATTCACCCGTAGTTACGATGCTGTTGAGAGGCGAATATTGCGCCAACAGGAGCGCAGAACCGCCGACGGACACGGAATCGACGCCCGTAAGCGTAACGGACTGCACCTCTTTGTCGGTGATTTCGAC
>USGA01000120.1 GCA_900554085.1 uncultured Clostridia bacterium
AGCGGTCATCACTTCCGCCGACGAGGAGGCGCTCGCCGACATAGGCGCGGAGATAAAGCCTTCCCGCAAGAGCAGGCTTTATCTCGAACTTATGGAGATTGTGGAAATAATGAAACGGCCGCGCGGCGAACTCGTGATTTCCTACCCGCGTACGTCGGCGGGGGGCGAACAGCGCGCGTCGACGGTGGTGACGGAAATCTCGTCTATGATAAGGGAGAACGGCGGGGCGCTGGAAGTCAGGGACGTGGACTGCGACGGCACCGACAGACTGAAAGGCGTCGAGAGAGAGAAGCGGTTGAGCGCATTGTACGCAACCCCCGAGGCTTGCGCGTACGAAATTCTCAGGGGATTGCGCGGCGGCGGTGACGCCGAGGCGCGCGGGGCGGCGTTGAAGTTTCTTTCGGAGGCAGGGCGCGGCAGGCTGGAGCGCGTCTACGAGAGAAGCGAGCGCCCGAGTTCCGTATCGCCTTCGGACGCAAACGAAACGGTTACGAGCGCAAGCCGACTGGAAAGGTTTTTCGTCTGTCCTTACCAATATTTCTTCGCCTATCGGGCGGGATTGCGGAAGCGGCGCGAGGCGGGTATGGAGAGCACTGACAGCGGTTTGCTGTTGCATTACGTCGTGGAAAAACTTTTCAGGCAGATATCTGCGGGCAGAATTTCCCGCGACAACATAGAGCAAAAGACGAGGGAAATTTTCGCCCACGCGGTGGAGGAGGAGCCGTCGCTCGCCGTTATGAAAGACGACCCCGCAACCGCGCGCAGGCTGGGACGTCTTGCGGACGAAAGCGTGAGGACGGCGCGCGCGCTTTACGAGATTTACCTGCGCAGCGAATACAAACCGCGTTACATAGAAGCCGCGATAGGCGGAGAAGAGATTGCGCCTCTAATTGCCGAGGACGGGGATTCCCGCGTGAAAGTCGTCGGGCGAGTCGACCGCGTCGACGAAAAAGACGGGCGTTTCGTGGTGGTCGACTACAAGACTTACAAGAATGCGGGACTGAGTATGTCCGACATTTTCCTCGGCAAGCGGATACAGTTGTACCTTTACGCCGACGCGATAGCGGCGAGTAAAGGCTGGAAACCCTCGGGCGTGTTCTATATGCCGCTTTACACCAGATTTGCCGACGATTCCGCCGTGCGCTTCAAATATCAGGGACACGTTACCGCCGACGTTTCGGAGGCGACGAAAATCGACAGCGTTTTCGCGGAAGACCCCGCGGGAAGCGCTTTGCCGTACAAACTTTCGCGCAACGCGCCGTCGCCTTCCGTTCACCTGACCGACGAGGATTTCAGGCAGGTCGGAGAATACGTCAGGGCGCTCGCCGCCGACGGAGCGTCCAGAATACGAGGCGGAGACATATCTCCCGATTATGCGGCGGGAGCGTGCAAGGGGTGCGATTTCGCCGATATATGCGCCTATTCGGGCAGCGGCGGAAGGCGTGCGCCGACGTCCGTCAGGACGGGCGACCTTAAGCCCGAAAACATTCCGTCGGTGTGGTCTCACTCTTCGCGCGGCGAGGAAGAGGAGGACGCGGAATGAGCGACGTCAAACGTTTGGGGAGCGTCGGAACGGACGACGACGGTAAATGCGCGGCCGAGAGGGAAACGACCGAAATGAAAGATGAGGACACCGAAATGATTGATAAACAGGCGGAATTTGTCGAATTTCAAGGCAAAGTTTTCGAGGGACTGACCGACGACCAGAAGAAGGCGGTGTACACCGACGGCAAGGTGCTGGTTACCGCGGCGGCAGGCACCGGAAAGACGCGCAGTATGATAGGACGCATAGTGGGCAAGGTGATGAAAGGCGTGCCCATACGTCGGATTCTGGTACTGGTGTTCAACGAAGCCGCCGCCGCCGAAATAAAGGAAAGGTTGCACTCCGCGTTGTTCGACGCGGCTTGCACCGCCACGGGCGAAATGGGAAGATACCTCCGCGACAGCATAGACGACCTCAGCGGCGCGCGCATAGGAACAATCGACTCGTTTTGCCGTTCGGTCGTCAAGGAAAATTTCGAGCGGCTCGGGATTTCTCCCAATTTCGAGGTCATAGGTGCCGAGACGGAAAGTGCCTACGTGCGCGATGCGCTCGACGAGGTGTTCGCGGAGTACGCCGCGGCGGGCGACGAAGTGTTTATGCAGTTGTCCGACATTCTTTCCCCGTCCCGCGAGGAAGAGGATTTCCGTGCCTGCATAAAGGGGTTGCACGACCTTTACGAGATTTTCCCCGACGGGGAAGAATTTCTGTCCGGTATAAAACGGAATTTCGGTACGGGCGAGGCTTTTCTTGCCAAACTGCTCGATGTTTCCAAACGCGGATTGGCGCGTGTTGCGGAGGTTTGCCGCGCCTGTCTCGCGCCCCTTGCCGACGACGGGCAGAATTCTTATGTGGAGCGAACGCAGGACGTCGTTTCTTACTGCGAGGCGTGCCTGGCGGGCGGAGCGGAGGAATTGTCGCGCATAGCCGCCTCCTACGAATTGACGCCCGCGAAGAAAAAAGTCAGGGTGGACACTCCCGAGGTTGAAGTGGTCAAGGTTGCGGTAAAGCGTTTCGTTAAAATTATGAGCGACTGGGAGAGTTATGTCGGCAACGCCGACAGGCTGCGCGGGGAACTGGCGCAGAACTCCCTTTACGCCGCGAAACTTTGCGAAATAACCGTTGCGCTCGACGAAAAACTCTGTTCCAGAAAGTTTGCCGAAGGTGTTATGTCCTACGCCGACCTCGAGAGATATGCTGTCAAACTCGTAAAGGAGGGTTGCGACCTCGCCTCGAAATTCGATTGCGTTTTCGTCGACGAATATCAGGACGTCAACCGTTTGCAGGAATTCCTCATCGATTCGCTTGTCCGCGAGGACGCGTTTATGGTGGGGGACGTCAAGCAGAGTATATACGGTTTCCGTCTGGCCGACCCGACCGTGTTTCTCGAGAAGGGCAGGCAATACGCCGCAGGCGCTGGAAAACTGGTCGGTTTCCGTCAGAATTTCCGCAGCGAGGACTCCATTCTGAAGTTCGTCAACGCCGTGTTCGATTCCGCTATGACCGACGAGAGCGCCGACATAGACTACAGGCGGGACGGGAGATTCGAGGTCCCGAACGAAAACTCGGTGAACGTGGGCGACAACGTACAGGTTCATCTTTTTGCGTTGGAGGGATTGCGCTCCGAACGTTCCCGCGAAGAGGGCAGGTTTATAGCCCGCGAAATCAAGAGACTGCTTGGGAAAGCCGTCGGCAAAGACGGCAAGCGGTTGGGATACGGCGATTTCGTCGTGCTGTTCCGCTCGCGCGGCAGCAGCGCGCAGTACGTGCTCGAGGGTATGCGGGAGGAAAACGTCCCCATCGACGACAGCAACGGATTTTCCTCCGGCGCGGCAACTCCCGAGCGCGACCTGATAAATTTCCTGCGGGTGCTGGACAATCCTCGGCAGGATATTCCTCTTGCGGGATTTATGCTGTCCTATTTCGGGGCGTTTTCCGAGGCCGAACTTGCCGAGATTGCCGAGGGGCGCACGCGGCAGGAAGATTTGTACGACGCGGTTCTGCGGGCGGCGCAAAGAGACGATTCCTTGGGACGAAAGACGGCGGC
>USGA01000121.1 GCA_900554085.1 uncultured Clostridia bacterium
GGGAGTGGTTTTTTTCGCCTTTTGAATGGCGGTGAACAGATTTTCGGCTTTCTTTTCGCCGAAGCGTTCCAGTTCCACCATATCGGCGGCGGAAAGGCTCATAATGTCGGACGGAGCGCGCACTCCCAGTTCGTTATAGAACTGCTCCGCGGTTTTCTCGGAGAATCCGTCGATGTCCATAGCGTCCTTGGAAGCGAAATGGTCCAGCGCAGAAACGATTTGCGGCGCGCAGTGCTCGCCCGTGCAATAGATGAAAGCGCCTTCCTCGCGGACGGGAGACCCGCAGGCGGGACAGACCGTCGGTTTTTCGACGGGTTTCGCCCCTTCGGTTTCCTCCGCAACTCCCGTGATTTCGGGAATGACGTCGTTGCTCCTGCGAATGAAAACCCTGTCGCCTATGCGCACCTTTTTCTTGAGTATGTCGCCGTAATTGTTGAGCGTTGCGCGGCTGACGGTAACACCGCCTATATCGACGGGTTCCAGCACGGCAAGCGGGTTGAGTTTTGCGCTTCTCGACACCTGCCACACCACGTCGCGGAGCACGGTGGTCATTTCGTCCGCGCGGAATTTGTAGGCGATAGCCCACTTGGGGAATTTGTCGGTGTATCCGATGTCGGCACGCAGTGAAATATCGTCGACCTTGAACACCGCCCCGTCGATAAGGAAATCGAGGTCGCCGCGCTTTTCTTCCACACCGCAGGCAAAGGCAAAGGCTTCGTCGCCGTCCGCAACCACCTTGAAATTGTCTTCGGTCTCGAATCCCTCCGCGGCAAGGAAATCGTGCACTTCGCGCTGAGTGGCGAATTCCCTGTCGGAATAGCCCACGTTGTACGCGACGAAAGAAAGGTCGCGGGCAGCCGTAACCGCGGGGTCGAGATTGCGAATGGCTCCCGCGGCGCCGTTGCGCGCGTTCTTGAGAGGTTCGCTCGCCGTCTCGTTGTAACGCGCGAGCGCCGAGAGTTTCATTATTCCCTCGCCCTGAATCTCGATTGTTCCTTTGTAGGAAATTTCCCGCGGAAGTCTGCGGATTGTTTTGACCTGCGCCGTAACGACTTCGCCGGTGACGCCGTCGCCGCGCGTCGTAGCACGCGTCAGTTTACCGCCCTCGTACAACAGACTGAGCGTGAGTCCGTCGAACTTGTACTCCGCGCTGAGCGCAACGGGTTTTCCCGCTGCTCTGACCGTCTTGTCGTACCATTCCACCAGTTCTTCGCGGGTGCGGCATTTGTCGAGAGAATACAGACGCAGGAGGTGCTTCGCCTGCTCGAATTTTTTCTGAGGCGCGCCGCCGACACGATGAGTGGGGGAATTCTTGAGCGAATACCCTTCGCTCTCCTCGAGCGCGAGAAGTTCGTCGTAGAGGGCGTCGTATTCCGCGTCCGACACGGCGGGCGCGTCCTCTTCGTAATACAGCCTGGCGTAACGGTTGAGCACCTCAACCAACTCTTTCATTCTGCCGTAAGCGTCCATATATTCTCCTTTTCGCAGTCCGCGGTTTCGCGACGGCGGAATCAGTCCCTGACGACCTTCAGACTGCTCGCCGCGACGGCAAGCGCAAAGCGTTTTACGCCCAATCCCTTGAATGCGATTGCAGCCACCTTGTCCTCGCCCTCTCCCGTCGTGGAAATAATTATGCCCCGCCCGAATTTGCTGTGCTCCACGATGGTGTCCTTGGTGAATTCGTCGGTGGAGACGGCGCTCTTCGCGCCCGTCGCTGTCTTAGGTGCGGAAGCCACCCTTCGGGTGAGCGCTTCGAGGCGCTCCGCGCGGCTCGCCGCCTGCATATCTATCGAGGGGGCACCCGCACGAATAGACTGTTTTTCCCCGCGCATTTCGGTTATAAACCTGCTTTTCGGATTATAAACAGTCTCGCCGAATCTGAAACGCGAACGCGACGAAAGCACGAAAAGACGCTTTCTTGCACGGGTCACGGCGACGTACATAAGTCGCCTTTCTTCTTCGACGTCGCCGTTGTTGACGGCTATCGAAACGGGGAAAATTCCCTCCTCGAGTCCTACGATGAAAACGTTGTCGAACTCAAGCCCTTTGACGGCGTGCACCGTTGCGACCGTGACGTAGTTTTCGTCGTCCATACCGTCGGTGTCGGAGACCAGCGCGACGGACTCCATAAAATCGGCGACGGAGGCTTCCGGGTTGTCCTCGACGAATCCGTGGACGGCGCCGACAAGTTCCTCTATGTTGTCGTAGCGGTTTGCGTCCTCGGGGTCGGCACTGCCCTTGAGAGCATTCTCCAGTCCGCTGCGCTTTATGACGTAACGCATAAAGTCCTCGGGAGACATAGTGCCGAGAGCCGCGGTGATGTCTTTCACGGTATCGTAGAACGGCGCGAGTTTGCGCGCGGAGGTGACGGACAGTTTGTCGGGATTGGCAAGCGCCTGCATTATGCTGACGTTTTCCGTGCTCGCCAGCATAGAAACCTCGGACACCGCGACGTTCCCTATTCCTCGGCGGGGGTAATTGACTACCCTGAGGAAACTGTCGTTGTCGGCGGGATTGAGCGCAAGTCTGACATACGCGAGAGTATCTTTGATTTCCTTTCGCTCGAAGAAACGGAACCCGCCGAAAACCTTGTAGGGTATGCGGTACAGGTTGAAATTCTCCTCGAGGAGTCGGGTCAACGAGTTGACGCGCACCAGTACGGCGAAATCGCGGTAGGACGCCCCTTGTCCGACGAGGTAGTTTATTTTTCTGCACACGAAGTCGGCTTCGTCGCGGTCGCCGTACGCCTCGTAATATTCGACGGGTTCACCCTCCCCGTTGTCGCTCCAAAGGGTTTTCTCGTTGCGGGAAACGTTGTTTTTTATTACGCGGTTCGCGGCGTCCAGAATTGCGGTCGTGCTGCGGTAATTCTGCTCGAGTTTGTACACCCTGACGTCGGGGAAATCCTTGTTGAAATCCAGAATGTTCCTAATCTCTGCGCCGCGCCAACTGTAAATGTTCTGGTCCTCGTCGCCGACAACGAAAAGATTGCCCCACTCCGAAGCCAGCATTTTCACCAGTCGGTACTGAAGTTTGTTTGTGTCCTGAAATTCGTCGACGTTGATGTAGCGGAAACGGTGCGCGTATTCGCTCAATACGTCGGGGAAATTCTCGAACAGTTGCACGGTCTTCAACAACAGGTCGTCGAAATCTAGAGCGTCGGAAATCTTCAGTTCCTCTTCGTATGCGGCGTATACGGCAACGATATTGCGCGCCTCCCTGACGAAAGGATTTATCTCTTCGAAGTATTCCGCGGGAGAAAGCCCGGCAGTCTTTGCCGCCGAAATGTGATAAAGGAAATCGCCTTTTCTCTTGGGGTCCGCGCCTACTTTTTCGCAGACGCGCTTGACGACGCGCTCGCTTTCGAGTTCGGTATAAATCGTAAAGTTTCTTCCGTAGCCGAGGCGTTCGCCGTGCACTCGCAGTATGCGCGCGCAGAGAGAATGGAAAGTGCTTGCCCAGACGCCCGCGTCGGCGCCGAGATGTCGCGCTATGCGTTCTTTCATCTCGTTTGCGGCTTTGTTGGTGAAAGTTATGGCGAGAATGTTGTAGGGCGACACGCCCTTTTCCACAAGGGAAC
>USGA01000122.1 GCA_900554085.1 uncultured Clostridia bacterium
TTTGAGGTCGAAAGTGAGATTGCCGTTTTTGCCGTCGACGGTGTAGTCGATACTGATGACCGAATCGGTGACGAAACGCGCCATCACGATTTCGGCTTTCGACCTTGTTACCGTTTCGACGAATATCTTTTTCTGTTCCTCGGTGTAATCGGCAACGAAGTCCGAGACGAACAGGAGATTGCCGCAAAGGCTGTTGATGTCGGCGACTATTTCGCGTTCTTTGAGGGTCATTTTGACGTTGTTGTCGCGGAGAATGAAAACGTCGGGGTCGTTGAGCCACGCTCTTCCGTCGAGGTGACGTCTGAAAATGGTGTTCTGCAGGGCGTGCTGCGTGGAAACGTCCTCGCGGTGCATAGGTTTGTTGCTCCACTTCAGACCTATGTCCGCGCCTATGCGCATAAAATCGACTTTGCCGAAGGACGGGGCAAGGGGCGCGCCGCAGCCGAGGACGATTTTATCGCCGCAACATTCGCGAATGAGGTCCATAGCGTCGCACATAATTTCTCCGCGGCTCTTGTTGTGCATAGGATACATACAACAGGCGTACAGAAAATCGAGTTTGACCATATCGAAGCCCCATTCGTTGAGCACGACGTCGAAAACCTTTTTGATGTAAGCCCGCGCTTCGGCGTTGTATATGTCCAGGGGATAGAAGCCGCCCCAGTTTGCGCCTGCATAGCGGCACTTGCCTTTTTTGTCCCTGGCGAGCCAGTCCTTGTGCTGCTTATATATGTGAGATTTAGGCGTCACGCCGAACGGCGCAAGCCAAAGCCCCGCAAGCATACCGGTGGAGTGGATTTTGTCCACGATGTATTTCATTCCGCGGGGGAACTTGTCTTCTTTGATTTCGAGCCAGTCGCCCACGGTGCGCTGATACCCGTCGTCTATCTGGAAAATGTCGATTTTGGTGTCGATTTTCGACATCGCCGCAAGGTCGCGGACAACGATTTCTTCGGTTACCGCCTCATAGTAGTTGTACCAGGTGGTGTAGCCGCAACTTCTCTTGACCCGAGGCTTCGCGATGTTCATCATAGCGAAGTACTCGTCGAAAACCGCGTCGTAGTCTCCATTCAGGGTGGCAATTTCGAGAACGACTTTTTCACTGTCGAAAAGCACGCCCTCGAGGTCTTTTTCCATTGTCACGGTGCAGTTGTTCGTGTTGTAGGTTATGAGGGTGTAGCCTGATTTTTCCGAGAGCGAGCCGATGAGACGGATGTCCCTGTCCTTTCTCACGTAGCCGTAGGAATAACCGTAGAAAACTCCGTTTTGCTCGGGATAATCGTGCCAGTACAAATCGCCTGCGGCGTAAAGCCCGAGGAATTTGTATTTGCTCTTGGGAAAGCCGAGGAATCGGGGACGGAATTCGTCCATTTTGCCGTCGGGAGCATATTCTTTCGTAACCGTCCAACTTTGATATCCGTTTGTGAATATGCGCTCGTCTTTTCCGAATTCGTAAGGCATTACGACTGCAAACTTCTCGAATTCCACCGCGGCGCGGGGTTTCAGCGTGACTTTGACGAGTTTTTCGCTTTCACCGACAGATACGGAAAAATCGTCGTTGACGGGATTGTCGGTTCGCTTCCGCGTGCCGTTGACTTTGTAGACGAAATCAAAACAGCATTTCATAATTTTATCCTCCGATTTTCACGCTTATATGCTAACACAACAATATCGTTTTTGCACTCGCGACTTGTCATATCGGACAATATTTTCACTTTGAGCAGGGAAGTTGAAAAAAACGGCGATATGGGTTATGATTTAAAAAACGTACGATGAAGAGGAATTTATGGTCAAGCACATAGTTTGTTACAAGTTCGCAAACCCCGACGAAGAGACAATCGCAAAAACCAAGGCGGTATTCGAGTCTATGATAGGAAGGGTGCCCGAGGTAAAAAGTCTTGCGGCGGGTGCCGACGTACTGCACAGTCCGCGCAGTTTCGATATGGTGCTGGAAGTCGTCTTCGATTCTTTTGAGGATATGGCGAATTATCAGAAAAACGAATATCACGTTTCGGTGGTCAAAAAACACGTTCATTCCGTAGTGGAGAAGAGCGTGTCGGTCGATTACGAGTTCTGAACGTAATCGGAAGAAAACAAGCGCGCGTAATATTGTTGTTATCCGACCCGAGCCACGCTCGGGTTTTTTTGTAGGACGGAGCGCGTCGTCCGCTCCGAGCGAGGCGGCAGAAAACGCCCCGAACGACGCGGGGCGTTTTCGTTTGCGTCCGCCGTCGTCGGGTTCGTTGTTTTGCTCAAAACCGTGAAGGGACGTTACGGACGTCCCGAAAAAGGGGGTATTGCCTTTGCCCTTGATAAGTGATATTGTATATATTGAAGAGGGATTGCGTGCGGTTGCGCCGCGGAAACTCAATCGCATTTGCGCAGTAAATGTGAGCGGAGAGGTAATCGCAAGCGGTTACCGACAGTAATCTCTTTAAAGAGAGCAACGCCGGATATGAAACTGACAGAAACGACGGTTGAGAAGAAATACGTGTACGACGGCAAAATCCTGAAGGTTCGGCGCGACGACGCCCGACTTCCCGACGGCAAACCCTGCGTGCGTGAAATGGTGGAACACCCCGGCGGTGCCGCCGTGCTTGCCGAATGCGACGGGAAAATCGCTTTCGTGAGGCAATTCCGCTATCCGTACGGAGAGGAAATATTGGAGGTTCCCGCAGGTAAACTGGAGAGGGGAGAGGCTCCCGTCCGTACCGTGGAGAGGGAACTGTCCGAAGAAACGGGGCTTGTCGCGGACAGATTCGTATCCGTGGGGGAGATATATCCCACGCCGGGCTACACAAACGAAAGGCTGTATCTGTTCAGGGCGGAGGGAGTGCGCCGCGGTGAAAGTCACCCAGACGAAGGCGAGTTCCTCACAACGGAATGGTACACGCCCGAAGAGGCTCTCGCAATGGTGCGTGACGGGAGGATAAAAGACGCGAAAACGGTAGTTTTGTTGCTCAGATGTTACGGATAAACCGTGCGACGGACGGATTTGTCGCTCGTTTGTTATAGACAATAAGTTTTTTTGCATTGGGGGGAGTTATGAAAAAGAAACTTGTTATCTGTTTTCTGCTGATTGCGGTGCTGTGCGCCGCCTGTTTCTGCCTTTGGGCGTGCGGCGGAGACCCGCCCGCGTCCGACGATTCCGACAAATACGAAATCGTGATTCCCACGCTTCCCGAAAAAGAGGAAGAGGGGAAAGTGGTCGGTCAACTCGTGGTGGGCGAGGACGGTTTTCTGAAAGTCGGCGGTTACGGCGAAGTCGTAACGCTCCGCGGCGTCAATCTCGGCGGTTGGCTCATTCAGGAATGCTGGATGTGTCCCGTGAACGGAGAGGATAACAAATGGGGCAATCTCGACACGTTAGAGGCGCTGACCGAACGCGGCTTCACGCAAGCCCAGATTGACGCGCTGTTCGAGAGTTATCAGGACAACTGGATAACCGAATACGATTTGGATATCATAGCCGGTATGGGGTGCAACGTGGTGCGCGTGCCGTTCTGGTACCGCAACTTTATGTCCGACGACAGCGGCACGTGGCTCAATTCCAATCTCAACAAGATTCCGGGGTTTCAG
>USGA01000123.1 GCA_900554085.1 uncultured Clostridia bacterium
GCTCTGGTCCTGCGAGTGAAAAAGAAATATCGTGAAGCAAGCACAAGAAAAACCTCAGCAACCGCAACGGCCGTCACACTAACCGAAACTCCAACCGAAGCGAAAGAAACCGCACCCACGGCACGGGTGAAAGCGGTGAACGTAAGCAAAAGAAAATCGAACGCCCCGAGAAGTCCGCCCAGACCCGTTATCAACGCAAACGGCGTGATTATCAGCAATAATGTGTAGATAATCATCATATACGGCAAAATGAAGATGTTGGAAAGCAGAAACAGAGTCTGCACTTTTCCGAAGAACAGCGCCGCAAGCGGCAAGGTGGTGAAGTTTGCCGCCAACGACACCGAAACAGCCTCTGCAACCCTTATCAGCACTCTTCGTGCGGCACTGTCCTTTACCGTGACAATCTTTCCCGCCGCGGGGTCGTACGCTTCCGCCCTGCCCCTTATACGCGCCTCCGAAATGTCGCAGGAATCCGTCCTAAGCAATCGCGCGCCCGCGACTGAGGGATTGGCTTCCTCAAACAGCGACGGGCATACCCTGTCTATCCCCTTGACGAAAAACCGTTTCATCGGTTCGGCAAACAGGAATATCCCGAGCACCGCGAACACCGAGAGCAGGAATCCGACGTGCATAACCGAAAACGGAGTGAACAGGAGTATCAGGAACGCCGCAAGCCCCAGCGAGGACATAAGGTCTCGTTTAAGCCCGAAAGCCGTGCCGAGATTGAGCGCCCCTGTCATTATGAAAGCGCGGACGGAGGACGGAGTGAACGCGCAAAGCGCCACATAGGCAAAAGTCAGCGCGAGTACGACGAAGAAAGATATTTTCGAGTTCAACCTGCACTTCCTGAGCAACCACATAGCGGCGCTCGCGAGCGCAGTCACGTGCAGACCGCTGACGGCGAGAATGTGAGCGAGCCCGCTTGCCTGCACCGATTCGTAAAGGTCGTCGTCAATCCCGCGCTTGTCGCCCACAACGAGCGCGGTGCATATTGCGGCAGTATCGGAATCGGTGTTGACATAAAACATTCTTTTGACCGCCACACGCAGGCGCGAAAGAAAATCCGCCTCCCCGTCTGCAAGGTGCGAAGCCTCGTCCGCATACACCACGAAATATTCGCCTTTCAATGCCGACGAAGCGAAGTAGGTGTCGAACGGTTCGTGACTTTCGGGCATCAGCCTGCCTTTCAACGCGACGGTGTCTCCCAACCCGAAATCGGGTGCGGAACCGAAGGACACGTAAACTCTGCCTTCACCGCTGACTTTCTTCCCGTCGACATAAAGCCTGTCGACGTAGAACGATAAAGTGCCGTCCTCGGATATGATTTCGCTGGTGACCCGCGCGGTGAAAGTACCTTGCGCGCTTTCGGGCAGACGGGAATCGTAAATGTCGCTCGCCGCCGACATTGCAATCACACCGACAACGAAAACAACCGCCAGCGCGGCGTATCTGCGCGCGCGCCGAAACAGCAAAAGCGCGACGGCAACCGCCGTCGCAACCGCAATGGGAATGAGTCTGAAAAGATGATTTACGGGATAGAGACTTTCGGCGAGCAATATTCCCGCCGCGAGGACAAGCGCCGCGAAACAGACGGGTCTGTAATTGAATAGACGCCGCCTTTCCGCACTCATCTGACCGCAGGAGGAGTGCCAGTCACCACAATGTCCGCACCGAGACCGAGCGCGTCGCGCTCCACTACGTCTCCCCGCCTCACGGTCAGGGGCGCGCGCAAAGTCTTGATGTGACGCTGCAGGTCGAAAATTCTGTCTTTGGGCACGGGCGCGGAAGTTTTGACGGACACTACCGCGCCGTCCTCGCGCGTCACCAACGTGGTAACGGTGCGCACGGGACGCAGATATTCGGTGACGCCGTAATCGTGCCCGCGCTTGCAGGTGTTGCCTTTGACAAGAATCTTTCCGCCGCTCTCCGTCACTTCAATCGGACAACCGAGAGGACAATTTATACAAATGGTTTTCATAACTCCAACCTCACGGTTACGGGCGCGTTGAGTCCCGTCGTATCCACGGTTATTTTCTCCATTTCACCGGGCGCAAGCACCAGTCGCTTGCCGCTGTACAACGTTCTGCCGTCGCTCTCCGCGACTATGCGACAGGAGCGATAGACGTTGTCGACGCGGAAAAACAGTTCCGTTTTTCCCGAGTCGGAATGCAATTTCTGCGGCAACACGTACCGCACTCCGTTTTCCCCGCGTACGGGATAAGAATGCCCCGCCGCTTCGGCTCTGTTGAGAGCGTACAGCGCGGCGTATTTCCCCGCCGTCTCCGCCTCGTGCGAAACGTTGTCCACAAGGTCGTGGACATGCAGAACGTTGCCGCAGGAGAATATGCCCTCAACGCTCGTCATTCTGCGCTCGTCGACCACGGCGCCCGAGGTCACTCGGTCGCGTTCGACATCTGTCCCCGCCAGCAAGTCGTTTTCGGGAATGAGTCCCACGGACAGCAGCAGACAGTCGCACTCCTCGAACTTTTCTTTGCCCGCAACGGGGCGACGACGCTCGTCGACGGGCGCGTAATACAGCCCCGTCATACGCGGACTGCCCACAATCCGCGTGACGGTGTGAGCGTAATTTATGGGTATACCGAAATCGTCCAGGCACTGCACGATATTTCGCTTGAGCCCGCTGGAATACGGCATAAGTTCGATGACTCGCGCAACCTTGGCACCCTCGAGCGTCATACGGCGCGCCATTATGAGACCTATGTCGCCGCTGCCGAGAATGACCACGCGTTTGCCGACGAGATACCCCTCGATATTGCACAGTCTCTGAGCCGCACCTGCGGTGTAAACGCCGGCGGGACGTGTGCCCGCAAGACCAATCGCACCCGCGGTTCTTTCCCTGCACCCCATAGCGAGCACGACAGCCCCCGCCTTTATTCGGCTTATTCCCTTATCGGGAGAAAGATAGGTCACCTGCCTGTCGTCCGTGAGCGAAAGCACCATCGATTCCAGGGACACCTGTACGCGCGACTTCTCCACGCGTTCCACGAACCTCCCCGCGTACTCGGGGCCGGTAAGTTCCTCCCCGAAATAATGCAGACCGAAACCCGCGTGAATGCATTGGTTCAGAATTCCGCCCAGACGGTTGTCACGCTCGATTACGAGTGTGCGCGCGCCCTCGGCTTCAGCGGCGAGCGCGGCGGCCATACCTGCGGGACCCCCGCCGATAACAACGACGTCGAAATCAGTCATAATCCGCCTCCCCCACTTTTACCACGGCTATTTCGGAGCCCTCTCCGCCCTTTCTGACGGCAGAAAGCGGCACGCCCGTTTCGCGCGCGATGATTTCCATTACCCTGGGAGCGCAGAAACCGCCCTGACATCTTCCCATACCCGCACGGACACGACGCTTCACAGCGTCGACGGTAACCGCCGGAACGGGAGAATGTACGGCGGCAACAATCTCCGCTTCCGTCACTTTCTCGCAACGGCACACGATTCTGCCCCACGCTGGATTATGCGCCACCAACGCGTTGATTTCGTCGTCGGACAATTCCGTGAGGCGCGGCGCGTGCGGCAATTCGACAACTGCGTCGCTCCGCTCCGCCAGC
>USGA01000124.1 GCA_900554085.1 uncultured Clostridia bacterium
CTGCGCCCGACGGATTGTTGGGGGAGTTGACTATCACGCCTTTGACTTTCGGGGTTATCGCTTTCTCGAACGCCTCGAGGTCGGGTGCGAAAGTTTTTTCGTCAAACGGCACAACGACGGGTTTAGCGCCCGCAGACGTCACAAAAACCGCGTATTCGGGGAAATACGGCGCAAGCAGCACAAATTCGTCGCCGTCTTCGGCGAGAGCGTTGAGCGTAATGGTCAGAGACGCCGCCGCACCCGCGGTCATATAAATCATATCCGGAGACACGGAGGAACCGAAACGGCGGTTGAGGGAGTCGGCTATGGTTTTCCGCACTCCCGCGTCGCCTTGCGCCGAGGTGTAGCCGTGCACGGCGGTGGAATTTTCGGTGGAGAGAATTTCCCTCACCGCTTCGTTCACGCAGGCGGGGGCGGGCACGTTGGGATTGCCCAGCGAAAAGTCGTACACTTTGTCCGCGCCCACTTCGGCGGCGCGTTTTTTGCCGTATTCGAACAGTTCTCTTATAACGGAACGGCGGCTGCCGAGTCCGTACATAGTCTTGTTGTACATAGTCCCTCCGATGAGAAGTGGTCGGGAATATATTATATCTTTTGCTTCCGTTTGTCACGCGGAAAAGAGGTTGTGTCCTCCGTTATTGATTAAGGGCGGAGGCGGGAGTATACTTTTTCCGGAGGCGGATATGGACGACATAAGGAAACTTGCCGCAGTCATCAACCGCGCGGAGCGCATAGTCGCATTCACGGGAGCGGGATTCTCCGTGCCCAGCGGCATACCCGATTTCAGGAGCGCGGGAGGCATATACGATAAGGATTTCGACGGAATTCCTCCCGAGGTTATTCTGTCGCACGGATTTTTCGTGAGATACCCCGAACGGTTTTACGATTTTTACCGCAAGAAAATGATTTACGCCGACGCTCGCCCCAACGCCGCGCACCTCTTGCTTGCCGACCTCGAGCGCGCAGGGAAAAGGGTGTCCGTCGTCACTCAGAACATCGACGGCCTGCATACCGCCGCGGGCTCCCGCAGGGTCTGGGAACTGCACGGCAGCGTGTATCGCAATTTCTGCGGAAGTTGCGGCAAAACTTTCGGGCTGTCCGCGGTTACCGAGTCGGAGGGAGTGCCCCGCTGTGACAGATGCGGCGGAATAATACGTCCCGACGTAGTCCTTTACGGCGAGGGGCTTGACAACGACGTATTCACGGGGGCGGCGAAGGATATTGAGGAAGCCGACGCAATGATAGTGGCGGGCACCTCTCTTGCGGTGTATCCCGCTGCGGGGCTGGTGACGGAATTCGCGGGGAGAGACCTCGTGCTCATAAACAAGAGCGCAACAGAGCGCGACGGTCTGGCGACTTTGCTTATCAACGGAGACGTCGCCGAGACGGCAAAGGCGGTCGCTCCTTTGATTGATTGCCTTTGCCTCTGAGCGTCGCGCGCGCAACCGCACTGCGCGGCGGCTGTTTCAAGGGACGGGCGTCCGACGGCACATAGTGAAAAACGCACTTGCGCAAAAGGGTTGCTGTTGACTTGACGAAGGTTTTTTGATACTATATTCAGATGAAAAAAGTGAGCGCGGCCGCAGGCGCGGCGCGCGGTATACAGCGAGGAGCGTATGACCAATTCCAACACCAGAGAAATTGCGGAAAGGCTTAAAGGCTTGCGTGAAATGATGGATATGACCGCTGCCCAGGTCGCCGAAGCGGCGGGCCTCGACGAAAAGACCTATCTCGAATACGAGGCAGGCAACAAGGATTTTTCCGTTACTATGCTTTACAACTGCGCGGGCAAGTTCGGCGTGGACGTGACGGCGTTGCTTACGGGGCACACCCCCACGTTGTCGTCCTACAGCATCGTGAGGGCGGGACAAGGCGTGATAACCGAGCGCAGACACGCTTTCACCTATCAGCATCTCGCGCAGAATTTCATCGACAGGACGGCGGAGCCTTTCTATGTGGTGGCGCCGTACGTTGCCGGTGCCGAGGACAAGCCCATTCCGCTTTCCGCGCACAACGGGCAGGAGTTCGACTACATTCTGTCGGGCAGACTGATGGTCAACATCGACGGACACATAGACACCCTCAACGCGGGTGACGCCGTGTATTACGACAGTTCGCAACCCCACGGAATGATAGCCGTTGACGGCGAGGACTGCGTGTTCCTCGCGGTTGTTCTGCACCCCGAGAAAAAGGAAAATCAATAAACGGCGCCGCAGGGCGCGGCGGAGGAAAATATGAGCGTATCCGAGAGTGTGCTTTCGGAAGTCAGAAAGAGATTCGCGGTCACTTGCGAAAAGACGGCGGAGGAGTGCGTGTACCTTACGGGCGACCTCCGCTTTTCCGTTCTTTCGGAGCGAATATTGCGCGTCGAAAAACGCACGGAAAGCGGATTCGTGGACTTGCCGAGCCAGAGCGCAATTTGCCGCAATTTTGCAAAACCGCGATTTAACGCGACGGAAACGGAAGATAAAGTGCGCATTGAGACCGCTTCTGCCGTTTTTGTCACTGATAAACGCACCCTGAAGACCGAGTGCGTCACGCCGCTGGGGACGGCGCGTCCCGCAAGGCGTGACAATCTGGGCGGCACGGCGCGCACTCTCGATATGACCAACGGTCGCGTCAGGACGGGGCAGGGCGTTATGTCTCGTGGCGGAGTTGCCGAATACGACGATTCGCACTCCTGCCTTATCGGAGAAAACGCTATGCTCGTACCTCGTCCCGAAGGGGGCAAGGACAAGTACGTGTTTGCTTTCGGGCACGATTTCGCGGGCGGACTGAAAGAGTTCTTCGCGCTTACGGGATATCCGCCTCTTCTGCCCAAATTCGCGCTGGGGAACTGGTGGTCAAGATATCACGCGTACACGGCAGACGAATATCTGGCCCTTATGGACGAGTTCGCGGCGAAAGGTCTTCCTTTCACGGTGGCGACCGTGGATATGGACTGGCACATCGTCGACGACGTGCCCAAGGAATTCAAGCCTCATAACCCTACGCAATGCGCGGGCTGGACGGGCTATACGTTCAACAAAGACCTTTTCCCCGACCACCGCAAATTTCTTGCCGAACTCAAAAAGCGAGGGCTTGCGGTGACGTTCAATCTGCACCCCCGTGACGGAGTGCGTTATTTCGAAGAACAGTACGGCGATATGGCGAAAGCGTGCGGAATCGACCCCGCCACGAAGCAAACGGTGGAGTTCGACCTCACCGACCCGCAATTCCTGCTCGCCTATTTCGACATTCTGCATCACCCCTACGAGGACGAGGGAATAGATTTCTGGTGGATTGACTGGCAACAGGGCACAAAATCGAAAATGAAAAACGCGGACCCGCTGTGGCTGCTCAACCATTACCACACCATAGATTCGGGCAGAAACGGGCGCAAGCCGCTCATACTGTCGAGGTATGCGGGCGTGGGTTCGCACCGCTATCCCCTCGGATTTTCGGGAGATACGATAGTTTCCTGGAAGAGTCTGCGTCTGCAACCCCGCTTCACGTCCACGGCGGCGAACGTCGGCTTCACCTGGTGGTCGCACGACATCGGCGGACATATGTTC
>USGA01000125.1 GCA_900554085.1 uncultured Clostridia bacterium
CGACGATATAGAGGACGGAGTGCTGATGAAGTCCGACGGTATGCCCACGTACAATTTCGCAAACGTCGTCGACGACCATCTTATGGGGATAACGCACGTGCTGCGCGGGGCGGAGTATCTTTCTTCCACACCGAAATACAACCTTATATACGACGCATTCGGCTGGGAGCGTCCGCACTATATGCATCTGCCCGCCATTATGAAGGACGCCACGCGCAAACTTTCCAAGCGTTACGGCGATGCGAACTTCGAGGATTTCATCGCCAAGGGATATCTTCCCCAAGCGGTGGTCAATTACGTTGCGTTGCTGGGGTGGTGCCCGAAGTCCGGCGACGAGAAAATGACTATGGACGAGATGATTGCTCAGTTCACCCCCGACGGGGTTTCGGTGAGCAGTTCCATATTCGACGAGCAGAAAATGAAGTGGCTCAACGGCGAATATCTCAAGGCAATGACGGAGGACGAATTTTACGCCGTCAGTCTGCCTTACATCGAGAAAGGCGTCGCGGGCGGCGCTTACGACAAGAGAGAAATAGCGCGCCTTATGCAGACGCGCGTCGACGTGCTGGGCGAAATTCCCGAGAAGATAGCGTTCCTCGGCGATTTCGGCGAATACGACCTTTCTATGTATGAGCACAAAAAGATGAAAGTAGACCTTGAAGTGGCGAAAAAGGCCGTTGAAGTGTCGATTTCGGCGCTTGAAAGCCTCGAGGCGTGGGACGAGGAAGGGATTCGTTCCGCAATATCCGCGGCTGCTGAAGGCGCGCAAATGAAGGGCGGACAGGTTATGTTCAGTATGCGCGTCGCGCTCACGGGGCAACCTTCCACGCCCGGCGGCGCGATAGAAATGGCGGTTGTCCTCGGTAAAGAAGAAAGTATGAGGAGACTGCGTTTCTCCGCGGAACTCCTCGGCAGGAACTGATATGCGGAAGAAAATCATCGGGCAGAAATTTACGGTTTCGGTCGCGGCGCTGCTGCTGGTAGCCCTGCTGGTTTCGGCGGCGGTCGTTTGCGCGCCGCAGGCTGTCTCCGTCGCGCAGGCGGAGGGAGACCCCTGGTATTACGACGGGGCGTATCTCGACCTTTCGGCGACGGGAGCGGTGAAAGACGCGGGCACGGCGCTTGCATCGAGAGCGAGTTCGGTCGACGCTTCGCCGATAATAATCGCGGTCATCGACACGGGACTGGACCGCTCCACCGCGGGAGTGGACTGGGACAAAGTGTTGCTCAAGGACTCCGACGGCGCGTTCGTGGGATACAATTCATATCTTGCCGCCGTGGGCGGAGTGACGGACGAGGCGGTGCTCACGGATTACGACAACTGGCGTGACTCCGAGGGCGACAATTCGTCGAACAATGCCGAGATGCACGGCACCAAAGTGGCGGGCGCAATCGCCGAGACGATTATCGCGGCGGGTCTGGAGGACTTCGTCAAAATCTATCCCATAAAGGCATCTCAGGAAGACACCAGCAAATTTACGGTCGCCTCGGTTGCCGCGGCAGTCGAGCGCGCCACGGAAATCGGCGCAGACGTCATAAATATGTCCCTGTGCTCCTCGGACAGCAACCGCGATTCGTGGGAAAGCGGCACCGACGCCGAGAATCTGAAGAGGGCGATAACCGCGGCGAGCGTGAATACGATTCTCGTGGCGGCGGCGGGCAATTTCGCGAAAGACAGCGCGAGCGCCCTGTATTACCCCGCGGCTTACGACAATGTGGTGGGAGTTATGTCCTACGGCAAGAGCGGCACGATTTATAAGGGAAGCAGCGGCTCCAACTACGGCGCCGCATACGATATATTCGCTCCCGGCGAGGCAATAGAATCCGGCGGTTACACCACCACGGGTACGAGTATGGCGGCGTGTTTCGTTTCTTCCGCCGCGGCGATGCTGATGCTCAATCTCGAAGTGCAGTCTGCGGAGACGGGCGCAAGCGTGCCGCGCGCGACGGCGCTTTCGCGTTTGCTCTGCAGCGTGGGCGAGGGGGACAAAACGGTCGCCGACCCGAACGGTGCGACGTACAAAGCGGTCAACCTTTATAGGCGACGTCGACGCGGGATATCTGCCCGTGACGGGTATAAACATCACCGGCAACACCGCGGGCGGGGACACTCTCACCGTCACCGAAAAAAACAAAATCACCGTTCAGACGGTGCGCGAGAAGTACGGCAAGGGCAAATCGCTTGTCAATCTCAGCGCCGAACTGCTTCCCGAATGGGACGTCGACCCGTCGGAGTATGCCAACGTGGTCTGGAGAATAGAACAGTACACCGAGACCACCGACGACAAAGGCAACGTAACCGCCGAGGAATCCGTTGAGGGCACCCTGAAGGAAATAGGCAACGGACAGACCGTGCAGTATCTGTTCGACAAGGCGGGACTTTACAAAATCACGGCTTCCGTCGTGGGAGCCTCGGGCAAGACATATTTTTCCACGATGAAGTTCAACGTCGTCTACTCTTCGTGGATAGGAAGCGAGGCGCATATAGTGCCTGCAGACTACGTTTCTTCCGAGGGCTATATCAAGGGGACGGGCACGGTGCCTTCCTCCGTCGTGTCCTACAAGAGCGGCGTTTCCCTCACGATTACCACGCTGGAGGATTACGACGTCGCCGAGGTGTCGTGGTATGTGGACGGAAGATTTGCGGGCAACGGAAAAGTGTTCGATTACAAGCCCGAGAAAGTGGGCGACCACAACGTCACGGCGTACGTCCGACTCAACGACGGCTCGGAAAACACCGCAACCTATAAGATAGCGGGAAGTTTCCTGGTGGACTGCCGTTCCTATGCGGAGCACCCGGGAATGATAGCGTTCTGGTGCGTGCTGGGCGGCGCGGCGGTTGCCGCCGTGGCGGCGCTTGCGGTCAGGAGCAGAAAACGCAAGGCGGAAAAAGCGGCGGCGCTGGCCGCGGAAAGCGCAGAACGCTCCGACGAAAACTCCGGAACCAACGCCGTTTCGCCGATAAGGAAAGAGCGTTCGACGCCTCCGCCTCCTCCCGAGCCCGTCAAAAAGAGCAAACGCAGGAAGTGACGCGACAGGTCCGACCTGCAAAAAAGGAAGCGCAAAATGCGCTCCGCAAACAACCTCAGACACCCCGCTTCGGCGGGGTTTCGTTTTCTCCTCGGGAAAAGGTCAGTCGGCGTCGGGTTCGCTTTTCAGAAACAGCACCCCGCGCGTGTGCACGTCCGAATAAGAGAAAGTCCTCATTTCGCCGCTGTCCAGTCTCATCGTGAACACGGCGGGAAAAACTCCCGCTATCGTACCGCGCACAACCGTGCTTTTGCCCCGTCCGGAGTTTATTTTCACGACGAGGGGCACGCCCATAAGTTTCTTTACTTGCAATTTGGTTTCGTCTATGCCTTTTCCGATTTCGCGCATACGTGAATTATTGCCCGAAAACGCCGCTTTACACCCCGTTGTCCGAAATGTGCGGGACGCGGTATATTCCGCGGGAGTGCGGCATACAGTTTTGCGTGGAGGCGAATATGTTCAGTTACGAAAAAATAGGTTTCAGCAATCTCACCTCGGCACCCGCC
>USGA01000126.1 GCA_900554085.1 uncultured Clostridia bacterium
CGGAGTATATCCGCCGTAATCGCAGGGTTCGTCGACTACGGGAGTAAACGGCGTTACCGTTCCCGTATCGTATGCGGGACCGTACACGAAAAGGGGCTTCAGCACCGAGCCGCCCTGACGGCTTATTTCGTATCCCGCAGTCGAAAAATATGCCGCAATTCCGCCGCTGAGGTTGTCTATTACGGCGACGGAACCCTCCGTGCCTTTTTCTTTGTAGAAGGAACGGTTGAGCGCGTTTTTGCCGACCGCCGACTGCACCTCAGGGTCAAGGCAGGTGTAAACCGTGATTCCCGAGTTGTCGAGTGCGTAACGCGTTATTCCCAGCGCCTTGCATACTTCCTCCGCGGCACATTCGATATAAAAGTCCGCGTAGTTTTCCATTTCGTCCTCTTTTTTCAGGCGCAGTTTTTCCGCTTTTGACGCGTCTCTTTCTTCGGGTGTGATGTAACCCTCCTCGCACATAAGGTCGAGCACGAGATTACGCCTGTTCGTAGCGTTTTCAATGCTGTTTGCGGGAGAATACCGCGAAGGATTCTTGAGAATACCCGCAAGCGTCGCCGCCTGAGCCGTGGTCAGTTCCTGCGGTGCGCAGCCGAAATACAGTCGGCTTGCGTCGGCTATGCCGTAGGCGCCGCCGCCGAAGTATATGACGTTCAGATACATCGCGAGGATTTCGTCTTTGGAATAGGCTTTTTCTATTTTTCTCGCGATTGCAATTTCGTTAACCTTACGCTCCAGCGTTCTGCCCGCGTCCAAATGGGTGTTTTTCACAAGTTGCTGGGTTATGGTGGAGCCCCCCTCGACGACCGCGCGGTTTTTCAGATTGGTTACGAGTGCGCGGCCGATTGCGCGCACGTCGTATCCTTTGTGTTTGTAGAACCTCCTGTCCTCGAGCGCGACGAAGGCCGCCGCCACTTTGTCGGGAATTTCGTCGGCTGTGACGTAACGCGTGTCGGCGGTTTCTATGCGGTTGCCGTATGCGTCCAGATAGACGGGCAGGGCTTTTGCCGTCGGCAGCAGTTCGGCGTCGAATTCCGCTTTGTCCGCCCACAGGAAAAAGCCGGCGACAGCCGCGCCGCACACGAGCGTGAGCGCCATAGCCACCACCGCGACGGCTACCAACGCGCGCTTTGCGCGTTGCTTGCGCCTGCGCTTTTTTTCCTCTGCCGCGGGAGCGATTTCGGAGACTCGGGATTTGGTATTGCTACGCCTTTTGTCGCCTTGGGTTTTCACGCAAATTATTATTGTTTTTTCGGGCGTTTTTATGTATAATTGTTTATCACGAATAACTTACGCACGAGGACGCGCGGGCTCGCCCGCGCAAGCGCAATGAACTACAAGATTGTCACTTACGGTTGCCAGATGAACGTCCACGAGTCCGAGAAACTCGCGGGGCTTCTGGAACGCGCGGGATATTCCGAGACCGATGACGCCGAAAAAGCAGACGTCATAGTGTTCAACACCTGCTGCATACGAGACACGGCTGAAAGGCGCGCGCTGGGCAATATAGGAGTAATGAAAGGCCTCAAACGCCGCCGCCCCGATATAATTCTTGCCGTTTGCGGCTGTATGCCGCAGCAGAAAGAAGCGGCGGAACGCATATCGGTGCGTTATCCCTACGTCGATATAGTGCTAGGCACAAGAAATATTGCGGCGTTGCCAGAGGAAATAGAAAGGGTGCGCAAGGCACGCGAAACAAACGCAAGGCGTCGTCGCTCGTTCGATACCGAATATCCCGAGGATTATCTCGAAATAGACGAAAAGACGCCCGTTTTCCGCACGAGTTATCCCAACGCGTGGGTGAACATCATATACGGTTGCAACAATTTCTGCACCTACTGCATAGTACCTTACGTCCGCGGTCGCGAGATTTCCCGCAGTCCCGAAACCGTACTTGACGAAGTAAGGAGGGCGGTCGACGAGGGATACGGCGAGATAACGCTGCTCGGACAGAACGTCAATTCCTACGGACACGACCTGGGCGACGGCGTGAACTTTGCGGGATTACTCCGCGCGATTGACAGAATCGACGGGAAATTCCGCGTGCGTTTTATGACTTCCCACCCCAAGGACCTCGACGAAAACGTCGCGGACGCTATGGCGGAATCGGACAAGATATGCTCGCAGATTCACCTTCCCGTACAATCGGGAAGCAATGCGGTGTTGCGCGCTATGAACCGCCGTTATACGCGCGAGCATTATCTGGGACTCGTGCGAATGCTGCGGGACAAAATGCCCGATATCGGCATAACCACCGATATAATGGTCGGGTTTCCCACCGAGACCGAAGAGGATTTCGAGGACACAATGGCTCTCGTGCGGGAAGTGGAGTATTCCAATGCGTTCACTTTCATATTCTCGCCGCGCGCAGGCACTCCGGCCGCAGCGATGCCCGGGCTTCCGTACGAAGTCAAGAAACGCAGAATAGGCGAACTCATCAAACTGCAGAACGGCATAACCAAACGCCTTTCGGAAAATTATGTCGGGGGCGTTTACGAGGTGCTGGCAGAGGACGTGTCCGACACTCATTCCGGAATGGTGTGCGGCAGAACCGAGAGCGGCCGACTGGTCAATTTTGCGGGTAGTGCGGCAGACGTGGGCAAATTCTTCAACGTCAGGATAACCGCGTCGCGTTCGGCGTCCCTCTTCGGACAGGCGGAGGAAAAATGATAGTAGACCAAAGCAAACTTTCACCTATGATGAAGCGCTATATGGAGATAAAGGCGCAATATCCCGACTGTCTGCTGTTTTTCAGATTGGGTGATTTTTACGAAATGTTTTTCGACGACGCCGAAAAAGCCTCGGCCATTCTCGACCTCGTGCTGACGGGACGGGATTGCGGGCTGTCCGAGCGCGCGCCTATGTGCGGAGTGCCTCATCACGCCGTCGACAATTACATCCGCAGACTCATAGACGCGGGTTGCCGCGTGGCGATATGCGAGCAACTCAGCGACCCCGCGACCACAAAAGGTATGCTGGAGCGCGACGTAGTGCGCGTGGTAACCCCGGGTACGGTAATCGAAGAAGATATCCTTGACGAAAAAACCGCCAATTATCTCGCTTCGGTCTACGCTTCGGGCAACGCTTTCGGTCTTGCCTGGGCTGACATCAGCACGGGGGAGTTCTGCCTCTGCGAATACGAGGGTGACGACAGGTGGGACAGATTGTCGGACATTCTCGGCTCCGTCAATCCCGCGGAATGCGTGTGCAACGAGAAATTCCTCGAGGTTTACCGCACCGTACAGTATTTCCGCCGCCACGAGACGAAACCCGTGTGTTATCACGATTTTGCCTATTATTTCTCGGGTGCTACGAAGAAACTCTGCGAGGCTCTCGGCGTGGCTTCTCTCGACGCCTTCGAGTGCGCCGACAAACAGTATGCCGTGCCTGCGGCAGGCGGACTTTTCGAATACCTGATGCAGACGCAGAAACGCGCTCTCAGGCAGTTGCGCAGTCTGACGTATCTCCACGACAAATCCTT
>USGA01000127.1 GCA_900554085.1 uncultured Clostridia bacterium
CGTGCGGAATTATACGTTCCGCCGCCGCTTCGACGTCGCTCTCCCCACGCAAATCGAAATATACGTAATCGTTTCCGCAACCGTTCATCTTGACGAACTTCATAACAACTCCTTTTGTCTGACCGCAATCCGCGGCGTTTTCTTTGCGCGTCTCAAGGCAACCCGAAATGTCGGACGTCGCCCGCACATTCTTTTCACTCTCCGCTCGCACCGTAGTTGGACAGCACTCTCGCGGAAGGGTCCGACACGTCTCTGCACCCTTCCCACTCCCTGTTGGGCAGCCAGAACCCCGCTATACTCTCCGCGGTCTTGGGATAATATTTCTCGAAGAGTTCGCGGTAAAGCAGGCTTTCCTTGGTGTACGGACGGGCGTGCTCGTATTTCATACGCCTTTCTTCAAACTCGGCGTCGGTGTAAAGCCCTTCGGCATATTCCTTGAGGCAATCCACCATAGAGTGTCCCACCGCGTCGGAGAACGCCGCCTTTTCTCTCCACAGAATATCCTCGGGCAACAAGTCGCCCTCGAAAGCCTTTCTCAGCAAATATTTCCCCTTGCCGTACACGTTCATTTTGAGCGCGGGGTTCACGCTCATCACGTACCGCACGAAATCAAGGTCGCCGAACGGCACCCGCGCTTCCATACTGTTGACGGAAATACACCTGTCGGCGCGCAACACGTCGTACATATAAAGTTCGCGTATGCGCTTCTGAGCCTCCTTCTGGAATTCGTCGGGAGAGGGGGCGAAATCGGTGTACTTATAGCCGAACAACTCGTCGGAAATTTCGCCCGTGAGCAGGACCCTTACGTCGGTGTGCCCGTGAATGTATTTGCACACGAAATACATTCCCACGCTCGCCCGTACGGTGGTGATATCGAAAGTGCCGAGAGCGGCAATCACTTCTTCCAGCCCGCCGATGACGGTATCGCGGTCGAAAATAACTTCCGTATGCTCGCTGCCGATGTAGTCCGCCACTTCCCTTGCGTATTTAAGGTCTATCGCGTCGGTGTTCATACCGATTGCAAACGTACGTATGGGCTTGCCGAGCAACCTTGCCGACACGGCGCACACGAGACTGCTGTCCAGACCTCCCGAAAGCAGGAATCCCACGGGGGCGTCGGAATCGAGCCGCTTCTCTATGCCGCGCACCAACTTTTCACGTATCTTGCGCGTGACCTCGGGCAGGTCGTCTTCCGAATATGCGTCCACGGCGGCAATGTCGGAATAACGGTGAAACTCCCCTTCCGCGTAATAGCACCCGGGAGGAAACGCGCGCACCTTATCGACGAGGGACACAAGGTTCTTCGCCTCGGAAGCGAAAATAATTTTTCCGCTTGCGGAATAGCCGTAGAACAGAGGACGGATTCCTATCGGGTCGCGAGAGGCCACGAAATCGTCCTTCTCCGCGTCGTATATCACCATAGCGTATTCGGCGTCGAGACGGGCGAACATATCCGTGCCGTACTCCCTGTAAAGCGGCAATATGATTTCGCAGTCGCTGTCGCTTTCAAAGCGGTATCCCCTGCGGCGGAGTTCCTCTTTCACGGGACGGAAACCGTATATTTCGCCGTTGCACACGGCGTAACTGCCGTTCAATTCAAAGGGTTGCATACCGCTTGCCGTCAGCCCCATAATAGACAGTCGCTGAAAACCCATCAAACCGCCTCGGGGCAACCTTATCGTCTTCTCTCCGTCGGGCCCGCGCGAACGCGTAGCCGCAAACGCCTTGCCGAATACGTCTTCCGACATATCGCTTCCCGTGTAAACCATTACCGTACACATAACAACTCCCGTAAACTGCGCCCTGCGGCGCCTGACGACCCAACGGCCGTTTTATTTTTCATTTTCGATTCGCTAAAGTACTCTTCTGTGTTTTTGAGTGCCTACCGGGCTCCCTGTCGCCCGCCGACGCCGCCTTCTCGGTCCGCGGCGGACACATTGCCTGCGGGCACTCGTTCCGCCCGCTAATCCGCTTTCCGCCCGTCCGCGTAATCCGCCGCCGCGCGTATAAATCCGCGGAACAACGGGTGCGCCTTGTCGGGTCTGGACTTGAACTCGGGGTGATACTGCACGCCTATGAAGAAAGTCCTCGACGGGTCGGACACCGCCTCTACCAGTCTCCCGTCGGGCGACTGCCCTTCGATTTTCAATCCCGCTTGTACGAGGACGTCGCGGTATGCGTTGTTGAACTCGTAACGGTGGCGGTGCCTCTCGCGCACCGCGGGCACACCGTACAGTTGCCGCAACATTCCGTCTTCCGCAAGCGCGCACTCGTACGCTCCCAGTCGCATAGTACCACCCTTGGGTATGTTGCCTTTCTGGTCGGGCATAAGGTCGATGACATTGTCCGTCCCCTCGGAAAATTCTCCCGAATGTGCCCCCGCAATTCCCGCCACGTGCCTCGCGAATTCTATGACCGCGGTCTGCATTCCGAGACATATTCCGAGATAAGGCACGTCGTGTTCGCGGGCATATCTCGCCGCCTCGATTTTGCCTTCCACGCCGCGGTCCCCGAATCCGCCCGGCACTATTATTCCGTCCGCGCCGCCGAGCAGTCTGTCGGCGCTCTCCGGAGTGACCTCCTCGGCTTCTATCCAGTCAATGTCCACCTTCGCGCCGCAGGCGAATCCTCCGTGACGGAGTGCCTCCGCCACCGACATATAAGCGTCGAACATTCTGACGTACTTGCCGACCAGCGCAATTTTCACGGTCTTTTCCGCACGGCGTATACGCTCGAGCATATCGCACCAGTCGCGCATATCCGCACGTCGCGTCATAAGCCCCAGTTCACGGCATACCACCTCCGAAAAATTGCTGCGCTCCAGCATTATCGGCGCGTCGTATATGGTGGGCACGGTAAGGTCCTCTATAATGCAATCGGGCTTGACGTCGCAGAACAACGCGAGTTTTGCGCGTTCGCTGTCCCCGAGAGGCAGTTCCTGCCGAGTGACGATTATGTCGGGGCATATACCCGCTTTCATAAGTTCTTTCACCGAATGTTGCGTCGGCTTGGTTTTCTGCTCGCCCGAGCACGCGATGTACGGCACCAAAGTCACGTGAATGAACAGACAATTGTATCTGCCGACCTCGCGCGAAACCTGCCTTACCGCCTCGAGAAAAGGTTGACTCTCGATGTCACCCGTCGTACCGCCTATCTCGGTCAGCACAACGTCGGCGCCCGTTTTGCGCCCCACCTCGAACACGTAATTTTTGATTTCGCCCGTGATATGCGGTATGGTCTGCACGGTTTCGCCCAGATACTCGCCCGCCCGCTCCTTGTTGAGAACGTTCCAGTAAACCTTGCCCGTAGTGAGATTGGAGTAGCGGTTGAGGTTCTCGTCTATGAATCTCTCGTAATGTCCTAAGTCGAGGTCGGTCTCCGCGCCGTCCTCGGTCACGAACACCTCGCCGTGCTGGTAAGGGCTCATGGTGCCGGGGTCCACATTCACATAGGGGTCCAGCTTCTGCGCGGCCACC
>USGA01000128.1 GCA_900554085.1 uncultured Clostridia bacterium
TTCTCTACGCCAAGAAAAACCCGCAGAAACCTGCGGGCTTTTTCTTTGTCCGTGCCGGAGGCATTCGCAACCCAATGCTGGACGCGATTGCGCCCGGGGGCGAACAATCGCTATTCCGTCGCTTCGCTCCTTACGAATCCCCGTCAGGTGCGGGAATGTGAGCAATGCCGTTCTCTACGCCAAGAAAAACCCGCAGAAACCTGCGGGCTTTTTCTTTGTCCGTGCTGTAAAAACCGATCATACAACGCAAAACCCCGCCTCACGGCGGGATTTTGCGGTCTAATGATGGAATGAGTATCACAATTTCTCCGTCCACATATAGCCCGTCGATTTTATTGTCTTGAGATGCGCGTCCAGCCCGAATTCGGCAAGTATCTTGCGCAGTCTGAAGACGTTTATCTCGATGACCGAAGGTCCCGTCGTGGAATAGTATCCCCATATCCTGTCGAAAATTTGTTGCTTTACCATAATGATTTCTTTGTTTCTGACAAGCAGTTCGAGGATTTCGTAAGTCTTGCGGTTCATAGGAACATAGTTACCGTCCACCGTCACCATCTTGTTGACGTAGTTGACCTTCATATTCTTGAACTTGTAACTGGTGCTGCTGAAATTGCCGCCCGTCCTGCGCAGACAGGCCTCCACCCTCGCAATCAGTTCTTCGCGGGCGAAAGGTTTGGTCATATAGTCGTCCGCCCCGAGACGGAAGCAGTCTATTTTTTTGTCTATGTCGCTGAGCGCGGAAAGCACGATTATGGGCATAAGATGCATACGCCGAACTTCCCTCAGCACGTCAATTCCCGACAGTTTGCCCAACATCAGGTCGAGCACTATAAGGTCGTAATAGGTTTTTTCGACGTCCTGCAACGCCGCCTCCCCCGACAAAGCGATGTCGACGTCGCCGATGTCGCTGAGCGCCACCGACAGAATCTTCGCCAACTTTTCGTCATCTTCCACAACCAACAAACGCATACTTCCCTCCACCGTTCAAACGTAACTGCCGACTTGAGTTTCATAAAAATTAAATCAGCCTTTCATAAATTTAATATAATACCCTCCGCCGCATAACGCAAGAGGGGTTTTGGAAACGAGGTCGGCAAGTCTTGCGGGGAAGGTCGAAGAGCAAACAAAGAGGCGGTCTCACGACCGCCTTTTCCATTTTCCCGACGTCAATCGGCGTGCCGACCGTGCGAGACGGGCTTCACCGTTCCCGTGTGCGTTCAATCCTTTCGTAAACTGCCGTTCCCTTAAGCAGACGGCAGGCGATTTTGTCATCTGCGAACACGTAAAGCCTGCCCAGTCCGTAAAAAGCCGCAGCCATTGCGACGGCTACCGCCGCCACCCACGCTCCTATCAGGTCAACGTCGATAAAGGGATAGGGATAACGTGTTGTGCCGTAAATGGGGCCGCCCACCTCGGCGCGTACGAAAATGAATACCGCGTAAACCACGGGATATATCAGCCACGTCCACGCCGCGGCGCGCGGCACCCTTCCGTGCGGCAGGAACAGCACCCAGTCGACTATGGCGAGCGCGGGCACAACGCCGTGCACGATATAATTCGCCGCAAGAAAAGCAGTCCCGCCGCCCGCTCCGCTCATATTGAAGTTTTGCCACGAAAGCATTGTCCAGTAGACGACGAAAGTTATGGTTATGTAGAACGTAAGGGCAAGTTGGAAGGAACAGTTGAGATGCGCCGCTTCGCCTCGCCTCCCCTCACGGGTAATCTGTACCGCCGTCATCACCGTAAGCACCGCGAACAGCGCGACTATAAAAAGATTGGTCTGCATAGTGAAGTAGACCAACATCGTCTTGCCCATAGTCGTGGAGAACATCACTACACACCCCGCTATACCGACGGCAAGTCCGATTATTCTCCATACCAAAGCGAAAATTCTGTTGTCCGAAACAGTCATAAACTCTCCTCCCAACGCAATTATAGCGTGCGAACGCGCTTATTTCAATAGGTGCGTTCGCGAGCGCTCACGCGCGAGTACGCGCTGTTGCGGCGGCGCCTCAAGACCTTTACGGGCGACGAAATTATATCGGGAAAATATTTCTTCATTTCTTGCGCAAAACGGTTGACACCCTCCCTGCGTGATAATATAATGCAATCGACACGCGACGTAACGATATTTCGGATAACGATACGCCGCGTAGCCACAGGAGGAAAAATGGCGGACAACGACAAAAACATATCTCTTGCCACGATGCACAGAATGCCGGGCTATCTGAGATACCTCAAGGCAAAGGAAGCCGAGGGCGCAGAGTACATATCTTCCGTCGGGCTTGCCGAGGCTATGCAGGAAAATCCGTCCGTCGTCAAAAAGGACCTCTCTATGGCAGTCGTGAGCGAAGGAAAGCCCAAGGTGGGCTATTTCATTCCCGACCTCATTCGCGACATCGAAAGTTTTATGGGCTACGACAACGAGAAAGACGCCGTAATCGTCGGCGCGGGAAAACTCGGTCAGGCCCTTCTAGGATACAGCGGTTTCGAAAAATACGGTCTTAACATCGTGGCGGGTTTCGACAGCAACCCCGCCCTTTTCGGCACCGAAGTTCACGGCAAAAAAATCCTCGGCACGGACAAACTGGAAAGCACCGTCAAGCGCCTCGGCGTGAAAATGGCTATCCTCACCCTGCCCGCTGAATTCGCACAGGAAATGGCGGACAGGCTGGTCGGCGCAGGTATCAGGGCTATATGGAATTTCTCGCCCGTGGCTCTCGCTCTCCCCTCCACCGTCGCGGTAAAAAACGAAAATATGGCGGCTTCTCTCGCGGTTCTTTCCGCCCGCCTGAAAGATATTTTAAGCAAAGAAGTAAAGTAGCAAGGAGACCGATATGGAAGAATGCACCAAGTATCAAGTTGTCGACAGCGTAGAAAGGCTGGAAGAGGCTCTTGCGTCCGTGCGCGCGGCGCAGAAAAAATTTGCCGAGTACACGCAGGAACAGGTTGACGCAATCTTTTTCGCGGCAGCCACCGCAGCCAACCAGCAGCGTATTCCGCTCGCCAAAATGGCTGTTGCCGAAACCGGTATGGGCGTGGTCGAGGACAAGGTCATCAAGAACCACTACGCCGCCGAGTACATCTACAACGCTTACAAACACACCAAGACCTGCGGCGTCATCGAAGAAGACAAGGCGTTCGGCATCAAGAAAATAGCCGAGCCCGTGGGCGTTATCGGCGCGGTTATCCCCACCACCAACCCCACTTCCACCGCGATTTTCAAGACCCTTATCGCTCTCAAGACGAGAAACGGCATCATCATCAGTCCTCACCCCCGCGCCAAGGGTTGCACCATCGCGGCGGCTAAGGTCGTTCTCGAAGCGGCCGTCAAGGCGGGCGCTCCCGAAGGTATCATCAACTGGATTGACATTCCCTCTCTCGAGATGACCAATCTGCTTATGAAGGAAGCAGACATCAT
>USGA01000129.1 GCA_900554085.1 uncultured Clostridia bacterium
AGTAGATATCGTAGGAACGTTCTCCTCTCCCCGTCTGTTCGACGACCATAGGAATGAGTTGGTCTCTTATTTTCATCGTTTCTCCTTGGTCCGCGACGACGTCGCGGTTTGTCCGTAAGAAATCCCTGTCCTCGTCCCTGCCTTCCGCATCGGGACGCCGTTGTTATTCGGCGTCGTCCTTTTTCGCGGGGGCTTTCTTGGCCGCGGGTTTCTTTGCGGGAGCCTTCTTTTCGGCGTCTTCCGCGCCCTCTTTCTTGGCGGCAGCCTTCTTCGCGGGGGCTTTCTTCTCACCGCCGTTCTCGGCTTTCAGCATTGCCATAAGTTTCTCGGACAGCACCTGATTGGCGACGTGCTCGTAGAAATCTCTGCCCACGCGCTTCTTGAAGTCCTCGACGGGCTGATTGTAACGCGTCGCATACTCTGCAAGTTTGGCTTCGAGTTCTTCCTCCTCGAACTTGAGTTCCTCGCGCTTGACGATTTCCTCCATAACGAGACGGGTCTTGACGCTGACCTTGGCCTGCACCTTGTATTCCTCGGCGAGTTGCTCGCGGGTCATACCGACATAGGACAGATACTGCTCCAGTTTGATACCCTGCACGGACAGGCGCTGTTCGAACTCGGCAATCATATCTTCCACCTCGTTGTCGAACATAACTTCGGGGATATCCACTTCCGCTCCGTCGACAACGGCTTTGACGAGCGCTTCCTCGAAATCGCGGTCCGCGCGGGCTTCGGCTTCCTGGGTAAGTTTATTTTTGAGGTCGGCCTTGTATTCCGCAAGAGTATCGAACTCGGAAACGTCCTTTGCGAACTCGTCGTCGAGTGCGGGCAGTTCCTTTCTCTTGACGGCGTTCACCTTGCACGCGAACACGGCGGCTTTGCCTTGCAGTTCTTCGGCACCGTAATCCTCGGGGAACGTGACGTTGACGTCTCTCTCCTCACCCGCTTTCGCGCCGATGAGTTGGTCTTCGAATCCGGGAATGAACGAACCCGAACCGAGTTCGAGGTCGTAACCTTCCGCACTGCCGCCGTCGAACTTGACGTCGTCGACGGAACCGGAGAAGTCGATGTTCACGGTGTCGCCGGATTTTGCGGCTTCGTCCACGTCGGAGAAACGCGCCTGCTTGTTGCGAGCGTCCTCGAGAGCCTCGTCAACCTGCTTCGCGGTGACCTTGTCGACCTTTCTGGCGACGGAAAGCCCCTTGTATTCGCCGAGTTTGACCTCGGGACGAACGGTGACCGCCAGCACGAACCTGACGCCGCCGTCCTCTTTGAAATCGAAGGATTCGAGTTCGGGACGGTCGACGGGGTCGACGTCCTTCTCCGCGGCGAGAGCCTCGGTGTACGCCTCGGGTATTACGATGTCCATAGCGTCCTCGAAAAATACTTCCTTGCCGTAAATGCCTTCGAGCACTTTCTTGGGAACGTGACCCTTGCGGAAACCGTGGGCGGAATATTTGCCCTTGTTTTTCGCGTAGGCGGCGTCCACCGCGCGGTTGAACCTTTCAGCGTCCACGTCAAAAGAGAATTTGACGCGATTCTTTTCCGTTCTGTCTACTGTGTAACTCATTTGTCCTCCGATAAAGCCGCTGCGCTTTCCGCGCGTGCAGCCGTTTAATTCACAAGTAAAAGGGATTATAGCACACCGCGAACACTAAATCAACACATTTTGCGTTGCTAGGCGGCACTTTCCGTGTATAATATCCGTATGAGCAGCGACTGCATAGCGCTTGGCGCACTTGCGACGGAACTCGATTCCGCGCTCAAAGGTGCGAGAACGGACAAAATAGTCCAACCCGAGGCGGACGAAATACGCCTCTTTTTCCGTGCAGCGGGAAAAAACCTGTGCCTCGTCGTGTCCTGCAACGCGGGGGCTCCGCGTATGCACCTCACCACTTCGAAAAAACAGAATCCCGTCGGCGCTCCCGCGTTCTGTATGTTGCTCAGGAAATATCTTTCCTCGTCCGTTGCGGAAAAAGTTTTTCTCTTTGAGAAAGACCGCATAATAGGCATTAAATTCTCCGCCCGCACGGAGATGAAGGACAACGCGGTTTTTTATCTGTTCACGGAGATAATGAACCGCTATTCCAACATCGTCTTCACCGACGAAAATTTCGTGATTCTGGACGCAGTGAAACACCTGCCGCCCGAGAACAACAATTCGCACATAGTACTCCGCGGAGTGAAATACCGCGCGCCCCAGCAGAACAAACCTTTCTACGGCGACGAGGACAGTCTGCGCGCCGTGCTGGACGGATTCGGCGGCGGCGACCTGCACCGTGCGGTGCTCGGAGGCGTGTCGGGCCTTACGGGTGTATCCGTGGGCGAACTGTTGCGAATTGCCGCCGTATCGGCAGACTGCGAAAAACCCTTGTCCGAAGCGGAAAAAACCCGCATAATCGCCGTCGCAAGGGAATTTGCGCACATAACAGAAAGCCCGCGCTATTCTCCCTGCATAGCGGACGGAAAAGACGTTTTGCCCTTCCCCTATTCGAACAGCGCGAACGTGCAATCCTACCCTACGATTTGCGAGGCCTACGACGCCCTCTACACCGCGGCGGACGCCGCCGTGCGTCTGAAAGCGCGCCTCAAGACCATTTCCACCGCCGTGAAAAGACTGATATCCCGCACGGAAAAGAACATCGCCATAGACCGCGACAGGCTTGCCGAATGCGAGCGTATGGAAGAATACCGTATCAAAGGCGAACTCATAGTCTCCAACATATACCGCATATCCAAAGGCGATACCGTGCTTGTCTGCGATAACTATTACACGGGCGAAAAAACGGAAATCGCACTTGACGAGAGACTTTCGCCCTCCAAGAATTCGGCGGCGTATTACGCGAAATACGCCAAACTGAAGCGCACCAGGGAATTCACCGAAAAAAAATTGCAGGACGACCTGGCGCTGCTCTCCTACGCCCGCTCCATAGAGGAAGAAATAGCCGCTCTCACGCCGGAATCCTCCACCGCCCCCATAGAGCGCGAACTGGAGCGTCTGGGCGCAATCAAAGCGAAAGCGGTAAAAGGCAAAGTGCGTGCCGAAAAAGCGGAACCGCCGTATGAATACGAAATAGACGGATTCAGGGTTCTTGCGGGAAAAAACAATCTCCAGAACGACGAACTCACTTTCCGCACCGCAACGGGCTCCGACGTGTGGCTGCACACCAAAAACCGCCACGGCGCGCACGTGATAATAATCACGCACGGCAAAAAGCCCTCCGAAACGGCAATACTGACAGCAGCGGAAATAGCCGCAAGCGGCGCGGGCGCCCCTGTCGAGGTCGATTACACGGAACGCCGTTTCGTCAAACGCCGCCCCGGCGGACACCCCGGTCAGGTCATCTACACCGATTTCAGAACCGTGGTCG
>USGA01000130.1 GCA_900554085.1 uncultured Clostridia bacterium
ATGCAACTTCTTGACAAAATCGCGGACGGAAAGGAAAACTCAGACCTCTGGTCCGAAAAACTGTCGCTTGAAGAGGCGTTGAAGACCGTGCCGGAACGCGAACTCGGAGTGTTGCGGCTCCGTTATTTCGAGGGTAAAACGCAAATGGAAATAAGCAACCTTGTAGGAGTGAGCCAGGCTCAGGTCAGCCGTTTGGAAAAGTCGGCGGTGGAGAGGTTGCGCAAAGCGTTGTCTTGATACGCCGTTGCGAGGACGTTGAAAGAGTGTAAAAAGCGGAAATGCAAACCGCGGCGACTTCAGGCCGCCGCAAATCATTGCCCGCATTTAGTCGTCGTCGGGTTCAGACGTCCAGAAATTCGGCAGTGCGGCACTTCAGGTATACAAGCCTTGCCGCAATAACGCTCGCCTTCCGCTTCAGTCTCGCCCAAAAGCCTGCATTTTGCGGGCTTTTTACGTTGTCGCAGACGGGAGTCGGACAAATTCCGCCGACGGAAAAAAGCGCATTCCCGCTGTCGGCAGAGGCGGGCGGGGGAGAAAGCGATATCCGCACCCCGCTTTTGCCGTATCTCTCACCGTTCTGGATATTCGTCATCGTCCGCACCTTCTTTCATCACGCTCACTCCGCCCACCATTTCGACAAGTATGACGTCGCCGCCGATTTTGACGATGTTGTTCCACGGAATGAACAGGTTGTCCGCCGAGGTGAAACTCTTGAAAAAACTCTTCTTCCCCGGCACTACCAGACCGAGTATTCTGCCGCAGGCTGTGAATACCATATCGCAGGTATGCCCGAGTTGTCGCCCGTCGGCGACGTTGACCACCTGTTTTGCCGACAATTCCGAAAACGAATACTGCTTGACATTCATATTGAAAGGTATGTCCGCGCCTCTTTCCGTATGCAAATTTTGTCAAATTCTTTACATTGCCGCCCAATATATGGTACAATCTACAATGAAATTACGGAAAATATAGGCGGAGGCGCGTATATGAAATGCATTTATTGCGGTTGCACCGAAAGCAGGGTCGTGGACAGCAGACAGAACGAGGACGGCACGTCCATTCGCCGTCGTCGCGAGTGCGAGTCCTGCGGCAAACGCTTCACCACTTACGAGCACATAGAAAATGCGCCTCTTTACGTCATAAAGCGAGACGGAACGCGCCAGATTTTCGACGCCTCCAAGGTCAAGTCGGGCATTATGAAAGCCTGTGAAAAGCGCCCCGTTTCCATAAACGACATCGACAAAATGGTGGAGACGATACAACGCAAACTCCAGAATTCCCTCGAGCAGGAAGTGTCTTCCAGTTACATAGGCGACCTCGTTATGGAACTTCTGCGAGACGCCGACGATGTGGCGTACGTGCGTTACGCTTCCGTTCACCGTCAGTTCAAGGACATCAACACGTTGCTCAACGAAATCGAAGGACTTGTCCGTCTCAAGGAGCAACTGGGCACGGACGGCAGGAAGAAAAAGTGAATTTCCGCCGCTTTTGCGGCGACGGGCGTTCTGTCGGCGGTGCGCGGGTGCGGCGTTGAAGCGAACCGATTGGAAATATTCTCAATGCGGAGTTTCGGCTCCGCTTTTTCTTTGGTTTTCGGAAATGCGGAGACCTTTTTCCGTGTCAAAAATTTTCCGTTCGCGGCATATTATGTAACCCCGGAGGGTTTATGGCACTCGAAAGTCTTTTCCTATTGCTCAAAAATCTGGTAATTTTCTCGTCCTACGTCACAGAAAAAAGTTCTTTTCCGAAGCCGCTCTCCAAAGAAAAAGAAGAAGAATACGTCCGACTGGCCGAGCAGGGAGACAAGGAGGCCAAGGAAATACTCATCAAACACAACCTGCGCCTCGTTGCTCACATAGCCAAGAAATACGCCAATTACGGCGACAACGACGAACTCATTTCCGTGGGGTCGATAGGTCTCATAAAGGCGGTTGACAGTTTCAAGACGGGCAGGGGAACGCAACTCGCCACATACGCCTCGCGCTGTATAGAAAACGAAATCCTTATGACATTGCGAGTGACCAAAAAGTACCGCCAGAGCGTTTCGTTGAGCGACCCCATAGGCGTGGATAAGGACGGCAACGAACTCACCATTATGGATATGTTGTCCGAAGGCGGCTCCGTCATAGAGGACGTGGAAAGCAACATTCTTATGGAGAAACTGGGCGAAATCACGAGCAAATGCCTGACGGACAGGGAGTACGAAATCGTGAAAATGCGTTACGGCCTCGGCGGTGTGCCCGCGCTCACACAGCGCGAAGTGGCGACGAAGTTCGGCATTTCGCGTTCCTACGTCTCACGCATAGAGAAACACGCGCTGGCCAAAATCAAGGAAAGGCTGGTGGAAGAGGAATTTTTCGTCTGAAAGTCCGCGTGACGCTCGGAAAACCGAGACGCGGCGGAGAATGAACCGTAAAAACGGGTTGAAACGGCGGCGCGGCCGCCTTTTTCCGTTTCGCGTGAAGTGCCGCGCCAGCGTTTCCGTATTGACCGTGCGGCAAAATCCGTGCTACAATTTACTTGTAAATTGCGACCGTAAGGGCGGGAGAGCCGATCGCGAGCGAGGGCAAGCGTTTTGAAACTCCGCGCAAACGGGCGCGGTTGTCGCGCGCTCGGCGAAAATTCGTCGTTGACAGAGTGCGGGAAGTCCTATATAATGCACAAGGTTGTTTAAGAAAGGCACCCCTTTGCGGGTGCAGAACGAGGAAAATATGAAAAAGTACGACATCTGTATCGTCGGTGCAGGCCCCGCGGGAATTTTCACCGCAATCGAACTGCTCAGGCAGGGCAGCGACAAGAAAATCGTCATAATCGAAAAGGGACAACCCGTCGAGAAACGCAAATGCCCCAAAGCATACGGCGGTCCTTGCCGCAACTGCAAGCCCTATTGCCACATAACCACGGGCTTTTCGGGAGCGGGCGCCTTCTCGGACGGCAAACTTTCGCTGTCGTCGGAGGTCGGCGGCGAATTGCCCGAACTCATAGGACGCGACCTTGCGCAGGAACTCATCAATTACACCGACGGTATTTATCTCGGTTTCGGTGCTGACGAGCATATCGAGGGGCTCGGCAACGAGGACAAGGTCAAGGAAATCCGCGGCAAGTACGATTCCAAGCGTGCTGAGCTCTCCGATGCCGCATGGCAGCAGTATCAGGACACCTTGGTCAAGGCTCGCGTGCTCATCAACAAGAATGGCGCAACCGCTGAGGACTTCACCAAGGCATACGACATTCTCGTGGCCCTCGACGAGTACATGAAGACCGCTCCCGGCAACGAGAGCAGCGACAAGTACGACGTGGCAGCTGACGGCTCCGATGAGCTGGGTGGCTAC
>USGA01000131.1 GCA_900554085.1 uncultured Clostridia bacterium
CGTGTCGGCGCAGCCGTCCAGCAGCACGACCGGAACCTCCAGCGCGTCCGCCGTGCGGAGAATCGTGCCGAGATTGCCGGGGTCGGATACGCCGTCGAGAAGTATTGCGTTGCCCTCGGGCAGCGCGAATTGCCTTTCGGGAATTTTCACCGCCGCCGCCAGTCCGTAAGGCGTGACGGTATCCGACAGACTCTTCATAACCGCGTCGGTAACATAGTACACCTTCGCGCGCGTAAGCGCAAGAGCCGCCGCCGTTTCTTCGGCGCGGCTCTCCGAGACGAGATAGAATTCCACCTCCGTCCCTGCGGGAATATCCTTGACGATGTTTCCGCCCTCGACGAGGAAAAGCCCGTGCTCCTCGCGGAATTTCTTTTCCGCAAGCGAGCGGGCGAGTTTCACCGTCGCGTTCTTGGTGGAAGTGATTATTTCCCGCATATCACAAAAGAGGCGCATTGCTGCGCCTCCGTGTCGTCAGGCAAGTTTGGCTTTCGCCTGCTCGCAAAGAGCCGCGAACGCCTTGGGGTCGGAGATTGCTATCTCGCTCAGAACCTTGCGGTTGAGGTCGATACCCGCGAGTTTGAGACCGTGCATCAGTCTGGAGTAACTGAGGTCGTTGATGCGGGCAGCCGCGTTGATACGGGCAATCCACAGTTGTCTGAAGTCGCGCTTCTTCTGCTTTCTGCCGACATAGGCATAATAGCCGCTGCGCATAACCTGTTGTTTGGCTATACGGTAAAGACGATGCTTTCCGCCGTAGTAACCTTTGGCTTGCTTCATTATTTTTCTGCGCTTCTTGACTGCGCTAACCGCTCTCTTGATTCTCATAGTCTACTACTCCTTATTGATAGGGAAGCAGTCTCTTGAGTTCTGCTTCTTTGGTCTTGTCGATATACTGGTCTTTCCTCAAAGAACGCTTCCTTTTGGTGGTCTTCTTGGTCAGAATGTGGTCGTGTCCGCTGTGGTCGCACTTGTAATGGCCGTCCGCGCTCTTTCTGAAGCGCTTCTTTGCTCCGCTGTGGGTTTTCTGTTTTGGCATTTGGGCTGCCTCCTTTATTAGTACCGTTCCGAAGAACGAAATTTTACGTTGTTATTTTTTTGTCTGCGGGGCGAGAATGGTGTAAATCATTCTGCCTTCCTGCACGGGGGTCTTCTCGACGACGACGCCCTCCCCTACCATTGCGATATAATCGTTCATAATGCCGACTGCGATTTCGGGGTGGGACTGCTGTCTGCCCTTGAGACGGATTGACGCCTTGACCTTGTTGCCCTCGGCAATGAACTTCGCCGTCTGCGCCGCGATGCGCTTGGTGTCGCCGATGTCGATTGTCGCGGACAACCTGACCTCCTTGAGTTCCACCGTGCGCTGGTTCTTGCGCTGCTCTTTCTCGCGTTTCTGCTGGTCGTAACGGTATTTGCCGTAGTCCATCAGTTTGCAGGTTGCGGGGGTGACGTCGGGCGGTGAGACCTTGCAAAGGTCGAGTCCCTTTTCTTCGGCTATTCTCCTTGCCTCGGAAACGGAAATGATACCGTACTGCGTGCCGTCCTCGCCTATGAGCCTTACCTCACGGTCGCGAATCCTCTCGTTGATGATTAACTCTTTCAAGAGCCCCTCCGAATGAAAAATGTCGGCAGACAAAAGTCTCCGACACTCCGAGCCCACGACGGGGAAAACACTTTGTGACAACCGTTCGGCGCGCGCCTGCGGTGAAAGGAAACCTTTGCTTGCCCGTTAAATATAACAGATGTTATCGCCCCTGTCAAACGATTTTACGACGCTGCGCGGTTTTTTCGCGTGCTTTTCCCGATTTTGCCGCACGCCGTACTCACACGTAATAACGCGACGGCGCGAACGGCGACGGCAGGAACGGATTGCGACGGACGCTCCGACGGTCGAAAGCGCGGTTGAGGGCGTGAAATCCGAGCACCAGCGCCGTGAACACGACCGCGACCACGACGTAAAACACCACTATGTAAAACGGGGTGACCGACACGCCCAGCACGTCTGCAACAAGACTGCCGTCCATTATCCTTATTATACTGACGTACTTCGTGCTGACCCCGAAGCCGTCCACCATAAGTTTGAGGTACGCCATAAAGAACCCGTACCAACCGAACAGCCACACGAAATCTTCTCTTCCGAAACGCGCGAACGAACACATAAACCCCCCGCCGACAAACAGCAGATTGTGGTTGAGCATAGCCATTCTGATGAGAAAAACGTCCTGAGTAACAGAGGTGACTTCGGAAAAGTGATTTTCGGGGAACAGCAACATCGTTAGCGCGTATATCGCGCCGCTGAGCATTGCGCTGAAGGAAGCCGCGCACTTGAGCGGACGGAAAGGAACCACCGCGGCAAGCCCGAACAGGAAATACGACATCGCCGAGAGGTCGAGGGGAACGGATTTCCCGAAACCGTATTCGTCTAGTTTATACAGCACGAGGAAAACGGCTATCGCCCACACGACAAAACGGTCCAGAACGCGGTTCCTGCCGGCGACAAAGCGCAAAAGCAGAATCTCGACGACGATAACCGCCGCCTGCACCACTCCGTATGTCCAGTGTTCTCCCGTAAAAATCATAATCCCTCGGGGCCTGCGCCCTCTTTCGTACCATTTTATTATACACATTTTCGTTTTGCCTTTCAACGACCGACAAAACGACGCTTTCACCAAATCAAAAAGGCTCCCGTCGGGGGGAGCCTTTCGTACCGTGTTGCGTCAATTCCCTGCAACTTCCGACCGCGCGGTGACGCGCGGCGTCACTTCCTTACCTTGGAATCGACTTCCTCTTTCGCGAGCGCGGCGAATTCGTCGAGAGTCATAGTGCCGAGGTCGCCCTCCGCGCGATGACGTACCGCAACCATACCCTGCTCCGCTTCCTTGTCGCCGATGACGAGCACGTAAGGCACTTTGTCGAGTTGCGCCTCACGGATTTTCTTGCCGAGTTTCTCGCTCCTGACGTCGGCTTCGGCGCGGAATCCGCGACGCTTGAGAGCCGCCGCCGTTTCTTTGGCGTTGTCGGCGGTGCGGTCGGTGAGCGAGAGCACGCGAATCTGTTCGGGAGCCAGCCACATCGGGAAAGCGCCGTTGTACTTTTCGATGAGCATTGCGAGGGTGCGCTCGTAGCAGCCTATCGAACTGCGGTGAATGATGAACGGACGCGCTTTCTCGCCGTTCTCGTCGATGTAAATCATATCGAAACGTTCGGCAAGCGCGAAGTCGAGTTGCACCGTGAACAGCGTGTCTTCCTTGCCGTGAACGTTGGTGCCCTGAACGTCGAGTTTGGGTCCGTAGAATGCGGCTTCGCCCCACGCTTCGGTGTACT
>USGA01000132.1 GCA_900554085.1 uncultured Clostridia bacterium
AGCACCACGGCGGTCTCCGCGGTGCGGTTTTCGAGGTAGTGAACTTTGTTGCTTTCGTAATAGAAAGCGTCGCCTTTGCGCGCGACAAACTCTTTTTTGCCTATGTGCAAAACCACGGAACCGCTCATCACAAAACCGAATTCCTCGCCTTCGTGGGGCATATCCTTGTCGAGCGCGGCGTGAGGAGCAAGTTCCAGTTTTATGGGCTCCATTTCGTTTTTCTGGCTGTTGGGAACAAGCCACGTTATGGTGTGAGTGTCCGTGACTTTTTCAAAAAAATCGTCGGGGGAGAACACGACCTGTTCTTCCTCGTCCTCGCCGAAAAACTCCGCGGCGGTTGTGCCGAGGGCGGAGAGGACGTCCAGCAAAGTCTGAATGGACGGCGACGTCAGTTCGTTTTCGAGTTGGGAAATATAACCCTTGGTAAGTTCGCAGCGGTCGGCAAGTTCTTCTTGCGTAAGTCCGCATTGCAAGCGAAGACGCTTTATTTTTGCGCCCAGTTCCATAGCCCCTCCCGCTCCGCGCCCGTCCTCCCTTCACGCACCCGCACGCCCTGTATATCGAAAGGCGCGCGCACCTGTACGCGAGACCTGCGCGGTTTAGCAAAAATTTACTTACGGTTTAGAGGGTTCAAAGATTGTAACCCAAAAGTTTAGAATTACTAAACCGAAAGTGATACCAATTATATAGACACAGCACCTCCGTGTCAACGATATGAGCACATATTGTCCGACAAATTTCGTCACGGCAAGCGAAACGGCTTTCGGGGGTGAAAACGGGGCGATGCGGCGGGGGAACGGGCAGGGGAAAAAGGACAAACAAAAAACCTCCCCGAGGGGAGGTGACACGGCAAATTTTATATTATGTACGCCGCCTCCGTCAACAATTTTTTGCAAAAAAACGCGATTTTTTTTGTGGAAAACCGTCGGCGATTTTTTTGCGGAAAATTTTGAAAAATGCGTTGACATCAGGGCTTGACGGTTGTATTCTGCTGCCATATTTTTTGTGGGAGGCAGGATATGTACAGGGCGTTGTTGCTCACGGAACACACAGACGAACTCACCCGTACGCTTTGCGGCGTCGGAATAGATTGCCTCCCCCTTCAGACGACAGCGCAAGGGGGCAGAGAGTCCGCCCCTTCGGCGGACTTCGTCGTTATTGAGGGGGCTTTCGGGGCGAACGCCGAGGAAACGGCACTCGGTTACGCCCGATTGACGGACGCGGTGGTCGTGTTCGTACACGACGGCAACCTCTCCGAATGCGAGAGGAAGGACCTTATGTTCGGCGGCGTATGTCTGCTGGACGGCGGCGCGGAGGAGGCTGTGAAGGCGACTTTCTTCCGTCACCTCGTCATCATACGCAAACATTATCTCGACCTGAAGCGGCAGAACGAACTTCTCCGCGGCAAAGTGGCGGAAGCAAACGCAGTCGGGCGCGCCAAGTGCCTGCTGGTGGAAAGGCGCAGTATGAGCGAGAATTCCGCTCACCGCTTCATAGAGAAAACGGCTATGGACAACTGCCTTACCCGTTACGCGGTGGCGGACAACATCATAAGAAACTATGCAAAGAAAGAAAACGCAGACAGTATTGGTGCTTGACTTCGGCGGGCAGTATAAGGAACTCATCGCCCGCGCGGTGAGACGTTGCAGGGTGCATTCCCTCGTGCTTTCCGGGGCTACGCCGGCGGAGAAAATCGCCGCATACGACCCCGTAGGCATAATTCTCACGGGCGGACCTCACAGCGTTTACGGCGAGGGTTCCCCCCGCGTGTCCGCAGAGGTGCTTGCCCTCGGGGTGCCCGTGCTCGGGATATGCTACGGAATGCAGACGATGTGCCACACCTCGGGCGGAGAGGTCTCGTCCTGCGAGACTTCCGAATACGGCACCACCGAAGTGCGGGCGGTGGCGGACAGCCCGCTGTTCGCGGGAGTGAAAATGCCGCTTTCCGCGCTTATGAGCCACACCGATTATGTTTCGCGGGTGCCCGAAGGGTTCAAAGTGACCGCGGTCACGGACAACTGTCCCGCGGCGGCTGTCGAGTGCGCGGAGCGCGGACTGTACGGAGTGCAGTTTCACCCGGAGGTGGAGCGCACGCGCGGCGGTATGAAAATAATACGAAATTTCCTCTACAGGGTGTGCGGAGCGAAAGGCGACTACACTCTGGACGCTTACGTCGAAAACGAAGTCGAAAAGATACGCGGTCAGGTGGGCGACGGCAGGGTGGTGCTCGGGCTGTCGGGCGGAGTGGATTCCGCAGTCGCCGCCGCGCTTCTCGAGAGAGCCGTTCCCGACAGGCTGACCTGCATTTTCGTGGACCACGGAATGATGAGGAAAAACGAGGGGGAGACAGTGCGCCGCGTTTTCGGTGCGCGTGCGCTTGACCTTGTGTCCGTGGACGCGGGAGCGAGATTCCTCGCCAGACTGAAGGGCGTCACGGACCCCGAGAGCAAACGCAAAATCGTGGGCGAGGAGTTCGTCAGGGTATTCGAGGAAGAGAGCGCAAAGTTCGGCGGCAGTTTCCTTGCGCAAGGCACCATTTATCCCGACGTCATAGAAAGCGGCGCCGATAACGGCGCAACCATAAAGTCGCACCACAACGTCGGCGGTCTTCCCAAAGACAGCAAGTTCGCGGGAATAGTGGAGCCGTTGCGCGGTCTGTTCAAGGACGAAGTGCGAGAGATAGGACGTATGTTGGGGTTGCCCGAGGAAATCGTGGGCAGACAGCCTTTCCCCGGTCCCGGACTTTCGGTGAGGTGCCTCGGGGAAGTCACCGAGGAAAAACTGGACATACTCCGCGAGGCGGACGCCGTATTCCGCGAGGAATTGGACGGCCGACGCGTCCGTCCCGACCAGTACTTCGCGGTGCTCACAGATTCGCGCAGCGTGGGAGTCACGGGCGACTTCAGGACATACGGTTACGTCGTCGCGCTCCGTGCGGTCAGCACGTCGGACTTTATGACCTGCGAAGCCGTGAAATTGCCTTATGCGTTGCTCGACAGAGTGGCGAAGAGGATAATAAACGAAGTGGACGGCGTGGGCAGAGTGGTCTACGACGTGACGGGAAAACCTCCCGCCACCATAGAGTGGGAATGAGGGGTTGCCGCAGGCGCGCAACGAGGCGCGCGGCGGTGGGAACGTCCGTCACGGAAAGATTCTCGCAGCAGTAAATAAACAAATCAAAGCACAAAGGCGCGCTTTATTCCGCAAAACAAGCGGATAAAGCGCGCTTCTCGTTTTTTTCGGAGCAATTTGAATTGCGGCGCAACCGCCTCTAGTCGGGTGGGGAAAGCGACGTGATTGCGGCTCGGGTTATAAAA
>USGA01000133.1 GCA_900554085.1 uncultured Clostridia bacterium
GTTCGTAAATCTCGGGCACGGTGAGGTCGGCAATGGGATTGAAATCGTATGCGCCGTCCCCCCACTTGGTGAAATAGCCCATTGCGTACTCGCAGGCGTTTCCGGTCCCCGCAACTAGGTAACCGCGCGGCTGAGCGACGGCGTACAACGCAGTCATTCTCAGTCTCGGATTGATGTTGATGAGCGCGGAATGTATCCCCGCCTCGTCGGTCCCCTCGCCCCCCAGATTGTCTCCCAGAGCGGCAACCAACGCTTCCTTGGCGGCCGTGAGGTCAACCTCAATCTGCGGGATACCGTACATTTCACCCGCAGCGAGGGCGTCCTCTTTGTCCTCGCCGTAGTTTCGGGAGGACTGGCACGGCATAATGACCCCGAGCACGTTGTCCGTCGCCCTCTTCACGAGAGCGGAAACGAGGGTGCAATCTTTGCCTCCGCTGTTGCCGTACACCACGCCTTTGGCTCCGCTAGCCTCAAGAACGCCTTTTATCCATTGCACACGTTTCTCGACAGATGTTTTAATATCCATACTTCTGACCTCTGTTGCGGGCTTATGCCCGAAATTACGAAAATTATATGACAACACCCCGTTTTTTTCAACTTTTTCGAGGCAAATGGGTCTTGAAATTGCATTTTTCGTGGTTTATAATGATTTCACAATCAAAATCCATAAAAGGAGAACATTATGAGAAAAGCATTTATTTGCCCCACCAAGTACGTTCAGGGCGAGGACGAACTCCTCAACCTCGGTTACTTCGTCAAGACCTTCGGCAAGAGAGCGTTGCTCATCGCCCATAAGGACGACGTCGCCCGCGTCAAGGCCAAACTCGACGCTACCGCCGAAAAGTATAAGGTGGAGTTCATCACCGTCGATTTCACCGGCGAGTGCTCCCGTCAGGAAGTCGCGCGTCTGCAGCAGGTGGCCAAAGCCAACAAGTGCGCCTGCACCGTGGGTCTCGGCGGCGGCAAAGCAATAGATACCGCCAAGTGCGTCGCTCAGGGCGAAGCCCTCATCATCGTCCCCACCATTGCGGCGACCGATGCTCCCACCTCTCACTCCGCGGTTCTCTACACTCCGGACGGCGCTTTCGACGATTACGCCTACTTCAAGCAGAGCCCCAGCGTGGTGCTCATCGACACCACCGTCATCGCCAACGCTCCCGTGCGCTTCCTCGTCTCCGGTATGGGCGACGCCCTGTCCACCTATTTCGAAGCGAGAGCCAACGTGCAGTCCTTCGGCAACGTTAACGCCGGTCTGCCCTGCGGCGCGAACCGCGCGAAAGGCACCCTGCTCGCCCGCGGCACCAAAACCGCGTTCGCGCTTGCGTCCCTTTGCTATGAGACCCTCATCGCCGACGGTTACAAAGCCAAACTCGCTTGCGAAGGCAACGTCGTGACCCCCGCCCTCGAGAACATCGTGGAAGCCAACATTCTGCTTTCCGGTCTCGGTTTCGAATCCGGCGGTCTTGCCGCGGCTCACGCCATTCACGACGGCCTCACCGTTCTCGAGGAAACCCACAAATACTTCCACGGTGAAAAGGTTGCTTTCGGCACCATCTGCCAACTCGTCCTCGAGAATGCCCCCGACGAGGAAATCAATCAGGTCATCGGCTTCTGCCTCGAAGTCGGTCTGCCCGTCTGCCTCGCCGACATCGGCGTCGAAGACATCGGCGACAGACTCAAGGAAGTCGCGGAGAAATCCTGCATACCCGACGAGTCCATTCACTTTATGCCCTTCCCCGTCAACGCGGATATGGTCGCCGCGGCGATTGTTGCGGCGGACAAACTCGGCAGAGAAGCCAAAGGTTGCTGCTGCTGCGACTAACGGAATACGCGCCCCGCTTCTTGCGGGGCGTTGTCCCCTTTAAGAGCGGATTTACGATAATCAGGAGGCAATTATGAAGAAAATAATGAACACTCCCGAAACCTTCGTGTACGATATGTGCCACGGCCTCGCCAAGGCGCACCCCGAACTCGAATTCGTGGAAAAGTTCAAAATCGTCAAGAAAAAAGAAATCAATCCCGACAAGGTCTCCCTCATTTCGGGCGGCGGCAGCGGCCACGAACCCGCGCACGCCGGTTTTGTCGGAAAAGGTATGCTCGACTGCGCAGTCTGCGGCGACGTTTTCGCGTCCCCCTCGCAGATTCAGGTCTACAACGCCATTAAGGAATGCGCCACCGACAAAGGCGTGCTTCTCATCATCAAGAACTATTCCGGCGACTGTATGAATTTCAACAACGCCGCCGACCTTGCCCGCGAAGAAGACGGCATAAAAGTGGACGCCGTCTACGTCAACGACGACATCGCGGTCAAAGATTCTCTATACACCGTCGGCAGACGCGGAGTTGCGGGCACGGTTTTCGTACATAAAATCGCAGGCGCCGCCGCGGAACAGGGCAAATCCCTCGAAGAAGTCAAAGCGATTGCCAACAAAGTCATCGCCAACGTGCGTTCTTTCGGATTCGCGCTCTCTTCCTGCACTCCTCCCGCCAAGGGAACGCCCATTTTCGACATCGGCGACGACGAAATCGAATTCGGCGTCGGCATTCACGGCGAACCCGGCAGAAAGACGGAAAAACTCCAGACCGCCGACGACCTCGCAAAGCGTATCGTCAAGGACCTCATCGAAGACCTCGGTCTCAAAAAGGGCGAAGACGTCGCGTTGCTCGTCAACGGATTCGGAGCAACTCCCCTTTCCGAACTTTATCTTTTCAACAACTCCGTATCCAACGCGCTCGAGAAAGAGAACATCGGCATTTACAAGACCCTCGTCGGCAACTATATGACCTCTCTCGATATGGCGGGCGCGTCTGTTACAGTGCTCCGTCTCGACGACGACTTCAAGGCGCTGCTGTCCTATCCCGTCTCCACTCCCGCGCTCACCTGGGGCGCAGCAATGAGCGAACAGGCGGCATACGCCGTGGAAGCGATGAACGCAATCGCAAAAGCGCTCGGAGTCACTCCCGCCGCAGAAACGGCACATAAAGAAGCCAAAGCGGCCGCCAAAACCGCAAAAGCGGCGAAAAAGGAAGCCGTCTACGAAGTCAAAGGCAAGCCCGAGGTGACCGAAACCATCAACACCGCGGCGTTTGTCGCAATCGTCGACAAGATGGCGGACATCATCATCGAAAACGAAGTCCCCTTCTGCGACGCGGACAAGATGGGCGACGGCGACTTCGGTATGAGCATTGCCAAGGGCTTCCGTCAACTCAAGAAAGAATGGGCTACCCGCGACAAAGCGGACATCGGCACATTCCTCGGAAGTTGCAGTGAA
>USGA01000134.1 GCA_900554085.1 uncultured Clostridia bacterium
GCACATTCTCTCCTGCAACTGCAACCGCCTCGCATACACTTCCACAACGCGGGCAAGTTTGGACAGCCCCACCACTTTGCCGTCGGGCACATACGCAATGTGCACTTTGCCGAAGAACGGCATAAGATGATGTTCGCACATAGACGAAAACGCGATGTCCTTTTCGAGCACAAGCGCGCCGCCTTCCTCGTCAAACGTTCTGGCGAGATGAGTCGCCGCGTCGTCCTTGTAGCCTGCGGTGAGTTCCTCGAACATACGCGCAACCCTGTCGGGAGTATCCCTGAGCCCCTCTCTGTCGCCGTCTTCGCCTATCGCGGCGATGATTTCCTTTACCGCGGCGGCAAGCCTTTCCTTGTCAACCATTGTATTCCTCCTTCGGGCGAGCCCGAAACGTATCGTATCCGTTGCCTTTTCAAGTGCGCACGGCAAAGGTCTCAGCCGCGCGCCAGTTCCGAAAACAGGGTGAGCGAGCCGCAGACCACCACCGTGTCGTAATCCGACAACAACCTTTCCACCCCTTCTCTCACTCCCCGCGCCGTATCCGTCGGAACAAATTCGCCGAGAGCGTCTGCCGCACGGTCGAACACATTTTTCGCCGCCTCGGCATCAAGCGCTCTCGCGGAAGGCGGAGTGACTGTCAACACCCTGCAAAAACGCGGCGCAAGCGTACCGGCGATTCCCGCGACGTCCTTGTCCGCCAACACTCCGAATACCGCCGCAACCTTGCCCTCTCCGAACACGTCTTCCAAGGTCTCCGCAAGCGCTCGGGCGCCGTGCGGATTGTGCGCGCCGTCCAAAACAAGGGTTTTACCGCGCGGAACGGTTATGTGATAGGGTGAATTGACGACATTATCGGATTTCAGCACTTCGAAACGCGCGTGGTGCACGACATTTTCGAGCCCGCTGCGCAATGCCGCTTCGGGCACCTCGAACCCCGCCTTTCTCAGTTGAGACGCCGCCTCGATTACGACGGCGGAGTTCACCGCCTGATGGCGTCCGCACAACGCGGTCTTCCATTGTTTGCAATCGTAATCGAACAGAGTCCCGTCCGCCCCGACTTCCACGCGCGGCGGAGCGACCGCCACCGCCGTGCACAACGGATATATCACCCGCGCGACTTCGGAGCATTGCGGCGCGCTCACCGCCCTGCCTTTTATTATGCCCGCTTTTGCGCGCGCCACTTCCGTGAGCGTGTCGCCGAGTTCGCGTGTGTGGTCGAGAGCGACGGACGTTATGACCGCCAGTTCCTTTCGTGCCACGGCGTTGGTTGCGTCGTCACGCCCGCCGAGCCCGCATTCCAGGACGGAAAAGTCGCAGCCGCTTTCGGCAAAAGCGAGCAAAGCCAACGCGGTCTCGCGCTCGAAGGCCGTCGGAACATCGGACATCTTATCCGCGACTGCGTCCACTTCGCCGCGCAAGCGCAGATATGTTTCTTCCGAGACGGGGCAACCGTCGATTCTGACGGTTTCGTGCGGGAAAAGCACCGCGGGCGAGAAAAACGAGCCCGTGCGGTAACCCGCCTCCCTGAGGACGGAAGCCAGCGAAGCGCAAACCGAACCTTTGCCGTTTGTGCCCGCCACGTGTACGATATTCGTTTTCAGGTCGGGAGAACCGAGCGCGTCCAAAAGGGCGCGCGTCCTTGCCGTGCCAAAACGCACGACGCCGGCAGAAAAAGCGGAGGAATTCCGCGTATTCTCCTTGAAAAGCAAAAAGCACCTCCAGTGAAGCGCTTCCGGAGGGAAGCCGGGAGTGGAATAAGCACCGCAAGTCGTCCGACTTTTCGTCCGCGAGCACCCCCCGTCTCAACGGCACTTGACGCGCAGATTCCTACTACTTCCGATTAATATTCGGGGTTGTAGGCCCATTGTACCACTCCCCCGCACCTATGGCAAGCAAAACCCCCGCGCTTTTGCACGGGGGTGAAAGTTGTCGGCAATTTGCCCGACCGTCCGCGATTAAAGAGCCTCAGTTGCTAATCCAACGGCTTTTCTTCCTCACCGAGGTCGACTGCGATTTCCTCGTCTTGCTTTTCCTCGGCTATTTTTTCCTCGAGGTCGGCGAGTTGCTCGCCCGCTTCTCCATCCGCTTCCGAAACGGCGTCCGCCTTGCCTTCGAGCACGGCAGTTTCCAGTTCGGTGAGTTTTTTGCCGAGAGCCTGTTTGTCCATTATCTCGAGTTTCTCTTCGATTGCGCAGAACTTTTCGTCGGACATACCCGCGGCAATTGCCGCAAGGTGCAATCTCTCTTCTTTCTCGCGGAGTTTCTTTTTCTCGCGGAAGAACTGAACGAGTGCGAATACGAGGGTGACGGCTATACCCACAAACAGGTACGCAGAACCGGGATTTGCGCCCATAAATCCGAGTACCACCGCTATGGCGACGGATATGATGAGCGGGAATGCGGCAAGTTTGGGATTCTTGACGATGTATTTCCCTCCGAGGGAACCGAACAGCGCGTACACCACCGTCGCAAACGCGGGAGGCAGGTACGGCTGACTTTCAATGAGTTCCTGCAAATTGGCAAACGCCAGACACAGCACCATAACGCCTATTATGAGTATGGTGACGAGCGAACTGACCGCCACCGCGAGCGTTGCGACGATTTCGCTTTCCTCGGTGCCGGGTTTTGTGCCCACTATCTCCTGTGCCTTGACCACGCAGGGAATCTTGAGGTTGGAAAGGTTGCCCGTGACAAAGGAAAGGTACATTCCGTTTATACCCACCATAGGCGCATAGACGACGGGTTCGGCTATCCCCGAGAGAGCCATAAGTATAAGCGGCGAAATGACCGCGCTCGTCGCGAACACCGACCAGTCGGGAGTGACTTTCCAGTACAATCCCATCCAAACGGGTATTGTGCAGATATAGAGCATAGATATGCCCATCCACAGTCTGCCTATCCAATGGAGGCGTGCGTTACGTTCTGCAAGAGTAAGTTGTTTTTTCACGGCGCACCTCCTCACAGCCCTATTGCGGCAACAACCGCCGCCGCGGCTTCCGCGGTTTCCTCGGGTCTCAGCGTCCAGCCTTTGTCATACGCAAAATAACTGATTACGGCGACCACCGCCATTGCAATCAGCATACTGAACGCCGTGGAGAAACTGTCCAGCCACTTCCATTTCGCTTTGTTGATGAGCAGTTCGAACACATACATACAAAGCGCCGCAACCACAAGCGCGATAAAGTTGAAAGGCTCTGTCACAACAAATGGTTGATTTTTGACGAGAAATAGCGTATAATAAT
>USGA01000135.1 GCA_900554085.1 uncultured Clostridia bacterium
CCCCCGTCGGGACAACGCCGTTGCCGCTTTGCTGTCGGACGGCTTGCGCACGGGAGTTTGCCCGTCCTCATACGCGTGGCTGGCGCCGTTTTCCGAGGACAATTCCGCTACGCTTTTCGATTATCTTCCCAAAGACAGACCCGCCGTTATGGTGTTCGACGAGCCCAAATCCGTCGCCGACAAATTTGCCGTGGCGGGCAAGGAATTCCGAGGCAGGCTGGAAAGGCTGTCGGAGGCGGGCGAGATTTTGCCCGAGCATTCCGCCTGTCTGCTCACCGAACACGAGATAAGGCGCAGGCTTACCTTGTGCCGCAAAATTTATTTCAGTTCGCTCGACGCCGGCAATCCTCTTTTCGAGGCTAACAGGATACTTACCCCGCGCACCCGCCCCGTCACCAAATATTATCTGTCGCCGCAGTCGCTCACGCAGGATATGAAAACCTTTGCGATGAACGGCGTCAGAGTGCTCGTGTGCGCAGGCAACCGCGAACGCGCGAAAGCCCTGCGCGACAGTCTTTATTCCGAAGGCGTATACTGCGAAACTTCGGACGACGGAGAGGGAGAAACCAACATTCTGGTCACGCCGCTAAAGATAGAGGCGGGCGTGATTTATCCTGCCGAAAAGGTGGCGGTAATAGGCGTGTCCGAGTGCGTCGGAAAGCATAAAGGCGAAGACGTCTTGCGACCGAAAACGCAGTTTATCGCGCCGAAAGCGGGTGATTATGTGGTGCATAAGGTGCACGGCGTGGGGATTTGCGAGGGTACCGCAATACTGCGGGCAGGCGAATTCGACAAGGAATACATCGTGCTCCGATACCGCGACGGAGACACTCTTTACGTTGCGGCGGACCAGACGGACAATCTTCAGAAGTTCGTAGGCGAGGAAAATCCTCGGCTCAACAAACTCGGCGGCAAGGAGTTTGCCAAAGAGAAAGAGAAAGTGCGCAAGTCCGTCAAGAAACTGGCGTTCGATTTGTTGCAACTTTACGCCGTCAGGGAAAAGCAGCAGGGCTTCGCATATTCGCCCGATACGGTTTGGCAGAAAGAGTTCGAGGACGCTTTCGAGTACGAAGAGACGGAAGACCAGTTGAAGGCAATCGCCGCCGTCAAACAGGATATGGAAAGCGGCAAGATTATGGACAGGGTCGTGGTCGGCGACGTCGGCTTCGGCAAGACGGAAGTCGCTTTCAGGGCGATGTTCAAGACCGCCCTCGACGGCAAGCAATCCGTTTTGCTCGCCCCCACCACCATTCTCGCCCGTCAGCACTACGAAAATCTGTCCGCGAGGCTCGAACCGTTCGGAATAAAGTGCGGGTTGCTCACGCGACTTCAGTCCGCGGAACAGAACGCCGCAACCCTCAAGGCTCTTGCCGACGGCAGCCTGCTGTTCCTCATTGCCACCCACAAGGTGCTGTCCAAGGACGCCGTGTTCAAGGACCTCGGCTTGTTGGTGCTCGACGAAGAACAGCGGTTCGGCGTCAATCACAAGGAGACGCTGAAGCAGCGTTATCCGCTGGTCAACGTGCTCACGCTGTCGGCAACGCCCATTCCGCGCACCCTCAATATGGCGCTCTCGGGAGTTCGCGACATTTCGTTGCTGGAGACGGCGCCCAAGGGCAGACTTCCCGTGCAGACCTACGTCATTCCCTATTCCGACGCGCTTGCCGCGGACGCAATCGAGCGCGAATGCGGCAGAGGCGGGCAGACCCTGGTCCTGTTGAACGACATCGCCAAACTTGACGTCTACGCCGCTTCTCTCAAACGACTGCTTCCCGAAGAGGTGCGCATAGTCACCGCGCACGGGCAAATGGCGCCGCACGAACTGGAAAAGAGAATTTCCGCGTTTTACGAAAAACGGTACGACGTTCTCATTGCCACGACCATTATCGAAAACGGCATAGATTTGCCCGACGCAAACACGCTCATCGTCATAGATTCGGGGCGCTTCGGACTGTCGCAACTCTATCAACTGCGAGGCAGAGTCGGCAGGCGCGGAGCGCTTGCGCACGCTTATTTCACGGTGCCGTCGCAGGGCGGAGTCACCGATACGGCGGAAAAACGGTTGCGCGTGTTGCTGGAGAACACGGAACTGGGCAGCGGTTTCCGCGTTGCGCTCAGCGATTTGTCCATAAGAGGCGCGGGGAATCTTCTCGGCGCGGAACAGCACGGGCACATCGAGAAAGTCGGCTACGAGATGTACATCGAACTGCTCAACGAAGCGGTCGAGGAACTGCGTACCGGCAAACGTCCCGTCGAGCGCAAGGAAGTCGAGATGAAAGTGGACGTGCCCGCTTACATTGCTTCGGAGTATGTCGGGGGCAGGGACAAAATGCGAATATACAAGCGCATTGCCGAGGTGGATTCCCCCGCCGCGCGCAGGGAACTCGTCGAGGAACTGTCCGAAGTTTACGGCGAGGTGCGCGAGCCTCTCCTCAACCTGATAGACATATCCCTTCTCAAAAATCTGGCGGCGGGATTCGACGTGGGCAAAGTCACCGTATCCAGGAGCGGCGCGGGGGTGAGTTTCCGCGACGCGGAAGTGTTCCGCGACGAAGCCGTGATGAAAGCCGTTTCCGAACGGCAGAAAGAAATGGTGTTGACCTCGACCGTACCTCCCGCCCTCATTTTCGACGTAAAAGGGCTTTCGAATCGCGAAAAATTGGACAAACTCATAGCGTTCTTTGCGGAACTTGCGGGGCAGAAGAGCGCGTAAAGGCGCGTTTCGCGGGTCGGGTTGCTCCCGTCCGCCGTCCGCAGAAAGCGACGGAACGGTCGGCGGTTCGGCGGAAAACGCACTTAAAACCGATACGACATTTTTCCATTAAGTCGCCATTACTGACCGAAAACGCTTGCGGGCGCGGGGGCGAGCGTGTATAATGGGCAATAATAATGCCGAATTATCCGCAAAACGGAGTGTATATGAAGCGCAGACTTTCAATTTTACTCGCACTTGTGCTGTTGGTTTCCGTCGTCGTCGGCGTGCTCGCAGGTTGCGGCAGGATTTTCGTCAAGGCCGAGGACCGCGACGCCGCGCAGGTCGTTGCCACCGTCACCTACAACGGTCAGACCGCGACGGTCACCAAGGCGGAACTTACCGTTTCGTTCAACAACTACGCCTACCTGTACAACGCTTATTACGGCCTCACCTATCAGGAGGCCGCCGATACCATACTGCGTTCTCTGGCGCAGAACAAGTTGCTTGTGCTTTTCGCCAAGGACGA
>USGA01000136.1 GCA_900554085.1 uncultured Clostridia bacterium
AAACCCGCGCGTGGACGATTGTCAAGGGGACCAAGGCCCCTCAGGCGGCGGGCAAAATCCACAGCGATTTCGAAAAGGGATTTATCCGTGCCGAAATCGTGGACTACGAGACTTTGCTGGAATGCGGCTCTTTTGCGGCTGCAAAGGAAAAAGGCAAGGTGCGGAGCGAAGGCAAGGACTACGTTATGCGTGAAAACGACGTGGTGCTTTTCAGGTTCAACGTGTAAGTTAAGGAGTGCGGGAAACCGCAGGCGTTATGTTTGAAAAAGAGATTGCAAAGGCGATAGCCGCGGCGGCGGGCGGCGCGCTCACCGAGGAAGAGATTTCCGCCGCGCTCGAGATACCCAAGGAAAGCAAACTGGGAGATATGGCGCTGCCGTGTTTCAAGTTCGCAAGGGTTTTGCGCAAGGCTCCTCCCGCCATAGCGCAGGACATAGCCTCCGCGCTGGTTGTTCCCGAATGCGTGGAAAGGACGGAACTGGCGGGCGGATACCTCAATTTCTTCTTCGACCGCAAGTACGTGGCGGAAGGGATTTGCGCTCTGGACGGCTGGACGGGGGAAAGCACCCGCGGGGAAAGAGAGGGCGAGGGCAAGACGGTGTGTCTCGACTACAGTTCCGTCAACATCGCAAAGCCTTTCCACATAGGGCACCTTTCCACCACGGTCATAGGAGCGGCGCTGTACCGCATTTTCAAATACCTGGGATATAACGCGGTAGGCATAAATCATCTCGGAGACTGGGGAACTCAGTTCGGCAAACTCATCGTCGCGGTGCGCAACTGGTCGTCCCTCGAGGAAATAAAGGGAAAGGACGAGTATTTCCTCAACTCCCTTTACGTGCGCTATCACCGCGAAGCCGAATCGAATCCCGCCCTCGACGACGAGGCTCGCGCGTGGTTCAAGAAAATAGAAGACGGCGACAAGGAGGCGGGGGAATACTTCGCCGCGTTCAAGGAAATCACGATGAAGGCGGTGGGCAGGATATACGACCGCCTCGGAGTGACTTTCGACAGTTACGCGGGGGAGAGTTTCTACAACGACAAAATGGACGCCTGCCTCGACATACTCCGCGAAAAGGGGTTGTTGGTTAAATCGGACGGCGCGGAAGTGGTCAGGCTCGACGAATACGATATGCCCCCCTGCCTGCTTGTCAAGGCCGACGGCGCAACGCTTTACGCCACGCGAGACATTGCCGCTGCCTATTACCGCAAACAGACATACGACTTTGACAAGTGTCTTTACGTTGTGGCTTATCAGCAGAATCTGCATTTCAAGCAGTTGTTTAAGGTGCTTGAACTTATGGATTTTGCGGGCGCAAAGGATATGGAGCATATAGCGTTCGGTATGGTTTCGCTCGAGGACGGGGCGATGTCCACGAGAGGCGGTCGCGTTGTGTGGCTTGCCGAAGTGCTGGACAAGGCCGTCGAAAAGGCGAAGAAAATCGTTGCGGAAAAGAACCCCGACAACGCAGGACAGGACGAAATCGCCGAAGCCGTCGGCGTGGGCGCCGTGGTGTTCTCGGCGCTGTGGAACAGCCGTATAAAGGACATCGTCTTTTCCTTTGACAAAGTGCTCAACTTCGACGGCGAGACCGCGCCGTACGTGCAATACACCTACGCCCGATGCGCCAGCGTGTTGCGCAAGGCGGGGGAGAGGGCACAGGCTGATTTCTCCGCGTTGGTTTCCGACGAGGCTTACGAGACGGTCAAGTGCCTTCTGTCCTTCGAGGACGCCGTGCGCGCGGCGGCAAAATCGCGCGAGCCTTCTTTCGTCACCCGTTATGCGGTGGAACTCGCCGAGAAGTTCAACCGTTTCTATATAGCGCACCGCATTATTTCCGACGACGCGGGCGCGACCGCGGCGAGACTGAGGCTCACGGAGTGTGTGGCAAAGACCCTCAAATGCGCGCTTTCGCTCATAGGCATAAAGGCTCCGGAGAGTATGTGACGCGCGGCGGCGGCTTGAGCGCGCGCCCGCAGGCGGCAAAACAGTTGACATACTCAAGATTATTTCTTTATAATAGGGCAGCGTATTTCACGCTCGGTGCGCGCACGCGTGGCGGGCTGAATGGCGGAATATGACAGACTAACGGGGCAACGCCCCTTTCGGAGGAAGAAATGAAGCAAACTTATCAACCCAAAAAGAGACAGAGAAGCAAGGTGCACGGTTTTCGCGAAAGAATGCGCTCCACGGGCGGCAGAAAGGTCCTCAAGAGACGTCGCGCAAGAGGCAGAAAACAACTGACGGTGTAAGATGAAGCGAGAGCATCGGCTCAAGAAACGCGCGGCGTTCACTTATGTGTACAAGCGCGGTGAGCGGACGGGCTCGCGGCATTTGCTGTTGCTCTCGGCTCGTTCGACGGAAGGGCTCAAGGTGGGGCTTTCCGTCTCGAAAAAAGTTGGAAAGGCAGTCGTCCGCAACCGCGTGAAGAGACTTCTGCGCGAAGCGGTTTCTGCAATCGAAGAAAGGATAGATTCCTCCCGTATGTACGTAATCGTCGCGCACTCTTCCGCCGCCGCAATGGATTATGCGGAGGCTTGCGCCGAGGTGGAAAAGATTTTTTCCCGTGCGGGAAGACTTTCGGAGGAAGAATGAAAGTCACGAGGCTTCTGCTTGCCGTCTACAAGCGCACGCTTTCTCCGTTTATCGGCAACAACTGCAAGTACACGCCCACCTGTTCCGTATACGCCTGTCAGGCAGTTGAAAAACACGGACCCATAACGGGCGGGGCAATGGGCTTGTGGCGCGTGCTCAGGTGCAATCCTTTTTCCAAGGGCGGGTTCGACCCGGTGCCCGAAAACTACCGGGGCAAACTCAAATGGCTCGTTTAGATTACAGACGCAAGAGAATGCTCGCAATTTACGCGGTGGCGCTGCTGCTCGTGCTTTGTTGCGTTATTCTCACGGCGTGCAACCGTGACAGCGGCACTTTCGACGTGTCGGGCGATGCCGTCGCCGAACCTACGCATTTCATCGCCAAACTTATGCTCGGGCTCAACGACAGCGTCAAGGCGTTCGGGTGGACGGTCGTGGCGTTCACGGTCATTCTCAAACTCGTCCTTTCCCCGCTCGATATATGGCAGAGGGTCATTGCCCGCAGAAACGCCAAGGCAATGGAGCGTATGCGTCCGCAACTCGAGGCGCTCGCCGAGAAGTGCGGCGACGACAAACAGCGCTATCAGCAGGAGCAGATGGCTCTTTACAAGA
>USGA01000137.1 GCA_900554085.1 uncultured Clostridia bacterium
TCCTCGAAAAATCGCAAGGCGTCGGACCGCGAACGGAACGCTACGAAAAATTCTCTCATACTTCCCTCCGAATATTGTATGTATCCGTCCGCTAATATACAATACTGTCGTTTTTTTTCTTTTGTGCCCCGAGAGCGCGCCCCGAAAGCGCCGAGGGAAATTTTCACGCGCGTTGCATACAATGAACTATGATTTATCTTGACAATGCCGCAACAAGTTTCTACAAGCCCAAGGGCGTCGGCGAAGCCCTGCTCTACGACCTGTCCCACTCCGCAAACAGCGGCAGAAGCGGACACCGCTATGCCCTCGACGCCGCGGTCAAAATCGAAAATTGCCGCAACTATCTGCTTTCCGCTTTCGGCGCGGCGGGCGGCGACTACTCTCTCGCATTCACCAAGAACTGCACGGAAGCGCTGAATCTTGCCCTGTTCGGCTTCCTGCGTGAAGGAATGAGAGTCGTCACGACGTCATTCGACCACAATTCCGTGCTCCGCCCTCTTTTCGAACTTGAAAAGCGCGGCAAAATCAGTCTTTTCGTCGTGGAGCCGTCCGACGGGGTCATAAAACCCGAGCATCTCGACAGCGCTCTTCAGAACGCCGATTTTGCCGTGGTTTCCGCGGCTTCCAACGTCACGGGAGCGCGGATAGACCTGAGAAAATTTTCGGAATCGGCGAAAAAATACGGCGTTTTCACTCTCATAGACGGAGCGCAGGCAGTTCCGCTCGTTCCCGTCAATCTAGGGGAACTGGGGTTCGATATGCTGGCTTTCCCGGGACACAAGGGGCTTCACGGACCGCAAGGTACGGGCGCGCTCGTTTTTTCCAACGCACTCAAATTGCAACCGCTGATTATGGGCGGCACGGGTACGGCGTCGGACAGCACCTATCAGCCCGTCGAGCCTCCCGAAGCGTTCGAGTCGGGCACGCTGTTTGCGGGAGGCATCGCCGCTCTTCACGAAGGAGCGAAATGGAGTTTTCAGAACGCCGCCGCGAACCGCGAACGCGTATCGAGGCTTGCGGACGAACTCCTCGGCTATCTTAAGATGCTCAACGCCGACATTTACACCAAAGACGGGTCTCTCGGGGTTGTTTCGTTCAATCTCAAAGGTCGCGACAGCGGTATGGTCGCGGACAAACTTTCAGAAATGGATTTTGCCGTACGCGGCGGTCTGCATTGCGCGCCGCTTGCCCACCGCGCGTTGGGCACCACCGAGCGCGGCGCCGTACGCGCCAGTATCGGCGTGCACAACACCGAGAACGACATATACCGTTTCGTTGCCGCGCTGGAATCGATATCCGCGCGCCCCGTCGTTTCGCGAACTACAAAGCCGTGAAAACGCTGACGCCGCGCACGTGTCGGCAGGACGCCATTATCATACGTTTGCATTCTCTGGGAGACAGCCTGCCGAACCGCTGGTGAAGCAGGCAGCACGCGCCCGCAACATACGGGGCGGACACCGACGTCCCCGACATAAGCGAATAAGTACCGCCCGCGTCCAGTCCTTTGATACGCACGCCGCGGGCGTAAAGGTCGGGACGTCGCACTCCGTGATAAACCCCCGTTGAGGAAAAATCGGCGACTTTCAGATTTTCGTCAACCGCCCCTACGGTTATAACCTCCGAACTGATACCCGGCGATTTAAGACCGCCTATTCCGCTGTTGCCTGCCGCGCACACAACGGTTATTCCGCGCCGCACCAGCATTTCCGCACCCATTTTGAGAGGGTCGGCGCTGTCCACGGGGTCGGCACCGAAACTCATACACGCCACCCTGACGTTAAGGCGGGCGCAGTTATCGAACAACCATTGCATACCTTCCAGTATTTTGAACGTTCCCGTTTCACCCGAGGCCTCTATCACCTTCACGCCGACTATGTCCGCCGCGGGCGCCACTCCGCGGAGTTTGCCCCCCGAAAGCACGCCTCGCCCCGCCGCAACACCCGCCACAAACGTGCCGTGTCCGTTGTCGTCGTAGGGAAATTCCCGTCCCGCAATCCTGTCCTCGAAAGCCACTATCCTGTCTCGCGGAATCGACAAATCGGAATGCGGCGCCACTCCCGTATCCATAACGCAAAGAGTCACGCCCGCTCCGTCGTAATTTTCCCGCGCAAACGCTTCGGAAACGGCTCGCCGTTCCTCGTCGGACAGCGTATAAACTTCCTCCGAGCCGTTTTCCGCGCCGTAAAACGCTCCGCCGTCCGAGGCGGTTACCTCTCCCGCGGCGGCGTTCTTTTCGGAATAATCGTCCGCAAGCGCGCTCACTCTCCCCTGCGCCGTGACGAATTCCACCTCGGGCATTGCCCTGAGGCGTTCGCCGTCGCGTTTGTCGCAGCGTATACCCAGACTGTTTATGAACGGAAATCCGCACACCACGTCGAAACGCCTTGCCACGAATCCGTATTGTCGGGGATTTGCGACGCGCACAAGGGCGTATGCGTAATCGTTCAGCGACAGCGCGCTGACCAGAGAACGGTCGATTTTATACATTTTTCAACATAGAAATCAGTTCGCGGAGGCGTTTCAGTTCCGCCGCGGAAAGAAAAGGCGCAGCCTTGGACGCGAAGTCCTCGAGCATATCCGTATCGAGTTTGCCTTCCGCCCTCATTTCCCGCGCTTTGGAAAACAATTCTTCCGTGAGTTCGTCGCCGCTCATAGAGCCGTATCGCGCCATATCCTCACGGAGATGCGCCTCGTCGTATGTACCGCCGTTCCGCGAGCGGCCGTCGCCGTTATCGCGTGCGCGTCCGTCGTCACCGTAGACCTGCCCGAAACCGCCGTACCGCGGACCGTCAGCCTGTCCGTATCTGCCGAAACCGTTGTATCCGTTGTCCATATCACCTCCGTCACAATCATAATATGACGGCATATATTGATTGTGCGTGGAGGAGACTTTATGGACGCCGAAATGCTTCTCAAACTGATGAGCGTAATGAAAAGCGGACAAAACGCGGGCGCGTCGCGCGAGAGCGGCAACGGGAACACGGGCAACACCGCCGCGGGAGGCTTTCCTCTCGGCGCGCTGTTTGCGGGAATGAACGCGGGAAACTCGGGACAACAAAACGGCGGCAACGCCCTTATGTCCGTCCTGCCGTTTTTGCTTTCCGGAATGAACGGCGGCAACGCGCAAGCGGCGGGAGCGCAACAAAACGGAGGAGGCGGAACGGGTAATATGCTTCCTCTCCT
>USGA01000138.1 GCA_900554085.1 uncultured Clostridia bacterium
CTCCCGCCGATTCAGCGACAATATCGGACACCTCTGGGGAAAGCACAGGCTGGGCAGGGGAGTCAAGGTCGCCACCGTCGACAACCTCATATACATTGAGGTTTTTGTCATTTTGAAGGTCGGGGTGAACATCGAAGCCGTAAAGAAATCCATAGCCGATTGCGTGAGATTCAATCTCGAAGTGTTCACGGGTATGAGAGTTAAGCACGTGAACGTCAATGTCGTCGGCATAAGGGTGTGACGGGTAATTAAATGAAGAACATAGACGGAAAAATATTCGAGAGTATGCTCGCGGGCGGCGTGAGAGCGTTGGAGATAAACCGCCCCGTGATTGACGAACTCAACGTTTTTCCCGTTCCCGACGGGGATACGGGCACAAATATGTCGCTGACCCTGGCTTCGGCGCTCAGGGAATCCAATTCCGTTTCGACGGGTGACCTCGGCGAGATAGCCACTGCGTTTTCCAAGGGCGCTTTGCACGGCGCTCGCGGCAACAGCGGCGTCATTCTTTCTCAGATTCTCAAAGGTTTTGCCGTGGCGTTCGACGCGAAAATGGTCGCCGACGCCGAGGATTTCGCAAACGCTTTCCGCAAGGGTACCGAGATAGCCTACGGCGCGGTGCAGAAACCCAAAGAGGGCACCATTCTCACCGTTGTCCGCATTATGGCGGAGACGGCTTCCGCACTTTGCCGCAAGCGCAAACTCGAATTCGAGGATTTCTTTGCGGAGGTGATAGCGGCAGGCGAAGCCATTCTTATGCGCACTCCCGAAATGCTCCCGGTGCTAGCCAAGGCTGGTGTGGTGGACGCGGGCGGGCGCGGTCTCGTGACTATGGCGGAAGGTATGTACGCCGCCCTCACGGGAAAGGAAATCAAGGTCATCGACGCCACAAAAACGGCTCCCCCCATCGGCAAGGCCGAGGAGGCGCGTCGTTACGTCTCCACCGACAACGACTACGAAAACATCACTTTCTGCTATTGCACGGAGTTTTTCATTACGCATGTCAAGAGCGAATGTACCGTGTCGGATATCGACCGCTACCGCGACTATCTCACCACGATAGGCGATTGCGTGCTCGTTATCGGAGACCTGGACCTCATCAAAACGCACGTCCACACCAACAATCCCGATTGCGCAATCAAAGCCGCGCTCAAACTCGGCGAACTCGACGGCATCAAAATCGAGAATATGATGGAGCAGCACCGCAAAATCGTCGCCGCGCGCGAGAAAGAAGAGGCTAAACCCGTCGAACTGAAGCCGTACGCTATGGTTTCCGTTTGTGCGGGCGACGGTATGGACGCCATTTTCCACGACTTGCAGGTGGACGTCACCATTGAGGGCGGACAGACGATGAACCCCAGCGTCTACGACATTCTCAACGCCGTGAACAACACCAAGGCGAAAGACGTTTTCGTCCTGCCGAACAACTCCAACATCATTCTTGCCGCGGAGCAAGCCAAGGAACTTGCCGACGTCAACGTGCACGTCATTCCCACCCGCAATATGCCCGAGGGAATTTCCGCCGCGCTGGCGTTTTCTCCCGACGCCACTCCCGAGGACAACGAAGCGGCGATGAAAGACGCTTTCTCCGGCATAAGGACGGCGGAAATCACTCACGCCGTGCGCTCCACGCGTATGAACGGTTTTTCCGTCAAAGAGGGGGACATAATCGGCATAAACGCCAAGAATATAGTCGCAAAGGGCGCTTCCGTTCAGGAAGTGGCGTGCACTTGCGCCGATAAATTACTTTCGGGCGACGCCGAAATCCTGACCGTGTATTACGGCAACGACGTGACCGAGACCGAAGCCGAACGTCTTGTCGAAAAGATAAGCGCGGAGCACGAGGACGTCGAGGTTATGGTTTATTACGGCGGTCAACCGCATTACTATTACATTCTGGCGGCAGAATGAACGACCTTTCTCTCGTAAAGGGAGTGGGGGAGGCGACCCTCGCTAAGTTCGCGACGCTCGGTATCGGGAGCGTGCGCGAACTTTTGTTTTTTCTTCCGTCTTCCTACGCCGACCTCAAACGTCCCGTGTCCCTGCGCGAAGCGGAAGACGGCGAATACGCGCTTCTGGAAGGCGAAGTTATGTCCGTCACCGAACCGTCAAAACGCGGCAAGAAGAGTTTTTCCGTACGCCTGAAGGACAGGCTTGACGGCAGGGGAATGACCTTTTCGGTCACTTTTTTCAATCAGCCCTATTACCGCGACCTGTTCGAGACAGGCGCATTTTACCGCTTTCTGGGCAAAATAAAGGCGGGCACTCCCGCTCTGGTCAATCCCGTTTTCGAGCGCGTTGGCGGAGACAAACTCAAGGGTATCTACACGATATATCCGCTCAAAGGGCTAATCGGCCGCAATTCTTTCGTAAAGATAGTGAAAGGGGCGTTCGATATGGCAAATGCGGAAGCCTCGGAATCTGCGCGAAAGGTGCTGGAGGCGCTCCGTACGGCGCATTTTCCTTCTGCCACCGACGACGTCGGAGAGGCGGTGAAATTCCTTGCCGCGTACGATTTGGCGGCGGGCGTTGCCACATACAGAAAAGCGGTGAACAGAGGAGACTCGGCGCGTGTGTCTCGCTACGCTCTTGCGCCAACCGTCGTCGACGACTATGTGTCGCTTCTGGACGTAGTGCCTACCGAATCCCAAACCGCCTCTTTCCGCGACATACTTTCAGACCTCCTGTCGGAGCGTAAAATGGCGCGCGTGATAAGCGGCGACGTGGGCAGCGGCAAGACGCTTGCCGCGTTTTTCGCGGCTTATGCGACGGCACAATCGGGCAGGCAATGCGTGGTTATGGCGCCCACCGAAATTCTGGCGGCGCAACACGCGGGAAAGTTCGGAAAAATTGCGGATAAGGCGGGCATTCGCTTCGGGCTGCTTACCTCGTCGACCCCTAAAGCGGCGGTAGAAGAGTTGATTGCGGGGCTTGCGGACGGAGGGATTTCCGTCGTGTTCGGCACGCAGTCGTTGCTCTCCGAGCGCGTGGGATTCCGTGACCTCGCTCTTGCGGTGATAGACGAACAGCATAAATTCGGCGTAGCCGAACGCGCGGAACTTCAGAATAAAGGCGCCGAAGACGTGCTGACTCTTACCGCCACGCCGATACCGCGTTCGCTTGCCCTCGCGCTTTACGACGACATTGCAGTTTCCCGCATAAA
>USGA01000139.1 GCA_900554085.1 uncultured Clostridia bacterium
CTCCTGACCACTTCGCCTTCGACGGAAATCGTCGATTCACGGGGAATGGAACGCACGAGCGCCTTGGTCTCCTCGTCGGAAGCCACGCCCTGAGTCATACCGTAAAAGTCGCGGAGCACGAAGAAAACGACGGCGCCCAGGTCACGTATACCGGACAGCCACCCTGCCACTTTGACCTTCTGCCCGACGTTGCTTTCGCGCAACTCTCCGCAGTTGTGAGTTCTGTAATTCATTTATACCTCCGAGCGCAAAACGCGATTTATCCGCGTTATTCGTGCGCCTGAACTGTCGTTACAGCAGATTTATGCCTGCCGACGCGCATTTCTCGCGCATTTCGTCGGGCCACAGGCTGACCTGCACTTCGCCGATGTGCGCCTTCCCGAGGAGCAACATACACAGCCTGGACTGACCGATTCCGCCGCCCACCGTAAGGGGAAGTTCGCCCGCGAGAATCATCTTGTGATAATCGTGCTCCAGTCTGTCCTCCGCGCCCGCAATCCTGAGTTGGCGGGCAAGACTCTCCGCGTCCACGCGGATACCCATAGAGGAAATTTCGAGGCTTTCGCCGAGCACTTCGTCGTAGAAAAGAATGTCGCCGTTGAGGCTCCAGTCGTCGTAGTCGGGCGCCCTGCCGTCGTGCGGCTTGCCGTCCGAAAGCGCTCCGCCGATGTTCATAAGGAACACCGTACCGAATTCTTTCGCCGCCGCCGTTTCGCGTTCGTGCGCGGTGAGAGCGGGATAGCGGTCCAGCAATTCCTGCGTGGTGATGAACCTGACTTCACGGTTGAGCGCGGTTTTCACTGCGGGGAAATTCTTTTTCGTTTCCTCGAGGGTGTCGACGATTGCGCCCACTATGCGGGAGACCACTTTCCTGAGAAATTCCTCGGTGCGCTGCTCGCGGCAGATAACCATTTCCCAGTCCCACTGGTCGACGTATACGGAATGGGTGTTGTCGCATTTGTCGTCGCGACGAATGGCGTTCATATCGGTGTAAAGTCCTTCGCCGTCGCGGAATCCGTAACGGGCGAGGGCCAGTCGCTTCCACTTGGCAAGGGAATGGACGATTTCCGCTTCCCTTCCGCCCTGCGCCGAAATGTCGAAACGCACCGCACGCTCCACGCCGTTGAGGTCGTCGTTGACGCCCGACCTGCTTTCGACGAACAGAGGCGCCGACACGCGCTCGAACCCGAAGTTGCGCACGAAATTGCGCTGGAAGGCGTCCTTGACGAATTTTATCGCCTTCTCAGTCTCGCGTACGCTCATACGGGATTGGTAATTTTTCGGAATGATAAGGTCCATTTCTCTCTCCTCTTTTCCCCCGTTAAGCCATAAGGTCGCCCGCGGTGCGGCTGTAAAGTTGCAGGTCGCGGATATTGCCTATGCCCGTGACATACATCAGGATTCTTTCCAGTCCGAGACCGAAACCGCTGTGAGGCACCGTGCCGTACTTGCGCAGTTCCATATACCCCTTGTAATCCTCGAGGTTCATACCGCGCTCCACCATTGCGGCGGTGAGTTTGTCGAGGTCGGCTTCGCGCTCGCTGCAACCGATGATTTCTCCCACGCCCGGCACGAGCAGGTCGGTCGCCGCGACGGTCTTGCCGTCGTCGTTCTGCTTCATATAGAAACTCTTTATCGCCTTGGGGTAATTGATGACGAAGACGGGTTTCCTGACGATTTTCTCGGTGAGGAAACGTTCGTGCTCCGTCTGCAGGTCAAGCCCCCACTCGACGGGGTAGGAGAACTGCTCTCCCGATTTTTTCAGCATTTCGATTGCGTCCGTGTAATCGACGACGGCGAAATCGCTGTCCACGACGGACTGCAGTTTTTCGCGCAGACCCTTTTCGAACGCCTTTTCGAAAAACTCCAGTTCTTCGCCGCACTCGTCGAGCACCGCCTTGATGACGAACTTTATCATCGATTCCGCAATCCCGATTATGTCGGGGAGTTTGGCAAAAGCCACCTCGGGCTCAATCTGCCAGAACTCGGCGGCGTGACGGGGGGTGTTGCTGTTTTCGGCGCGGAACGTAGGTCCGAAAGTGTAAATCTTGCCCATTGCCATAGCCGCAACTTCGCCTTCGAGTTGCCCGGAAACCGTGAGACCCGCCTTGCGGCAGAAGAAGTCGCGCGCGATGTACTCCGCTTCGTCCTTGCAGACCTTGGCGTCCTCGTAGGTGTTGGTGGTCACGCGGAAAATTTCGCCCGCGCCCTCGCAGTCGCTGCCCGTGATGATGGGAGTGTGAACATAGGTGTATCCCCTCTCCTGGAAAAAGCGATGCAACGCAAAACTGAGTTTGCTGCGCACGCGAAGCATTGCGTTGAACGTGTTGGTGCGCACGCGGAGATGAGGTATCGTGCGCAGGAACTCCAGCGTGTGATATTTTTTCTGGAGAGGATAATCGGCGGGGCAATCGCCGAGAAGTTCGACGGATTCGGCGTTGATTTCGTAGCCGCCGCCATCGTTGAACGCAGGCACGACCGCGCCGCGAACGGCAATCGCCGCGCCGCTCTTGAGACAAGCCGAAAGCGCGTCCGCCTCGAATTTGCTCTTGTCGAAAACTATCTGGAGATGTTTGAGCGTTGTGCCGTCGTTGAGTGCGGCAAAAGCCATTGTCTTGCTGTCGCGCGCCGTGCGCACCCACCCCGCGACGGAGACTTCTCCGCCCGCGAGCGCTTCGCCTTTTGCAAAAATTTCGGAAATGTCGGTGTAAACCATACTGCCTTTTGTGCGCCCGCGAACGGGTGTTCGTGCGCGCGTATAATCTTTATAGAATGTTATTATACGGTTGCCGCGCGCTTTTGTAAAGGATTTGCGGGGCAAAAAGTTGACGGAGCGGCGGCGCGTGTATATACTTGAATTGATTTTTCGAGAGGTGCGAATATGTACGATGTTGTCATACTCGGCGCGGGCCCTGCGGGGCTGACTGCGGGAATATACGCCGCCCGCGGCGGACTGTCCGTCGCCATAGTTGAAAACCAGGCTCCCGGCGGGCAAGCCGCCCTGACCGCGGAAATAGAAAATTACCCCGGATTCGAGACCATAAGCGGATTTGACCTTACAGCGCGTATGGTAGCGCAATGCGAGGGTTTAGGCGTCGTTTTCGTATACGACAACCCCGTGAACGTGTCTCTTGAAGGCGCGGTCA
>USGA01000140.1 GCA_900554085.1 uncultured Clostridia bacterium
CGCTCTTGGCGTCCGCGGCCGCCACCACCTTTCTGTCCGCGGGAGATATTCCCAGCCTGGACATAAGAAATTCCAGCCGTTGCACGGTGGAAGGCTTGGCGGTGCCGTTCTTGAAATCGACGAGCGCCTTGTAGTAGCGTCTGATTACTTCCTGTTTGCTGGCCTCCACGCACACGTCGTCGTCTACAATGCAGTATCCGGCCATATTTACGCCCATATCCGTGGGAGAACGGTAGACAAGTTCGCTGTCCGAAATCTTGGTGAGTATGCTCCGCACCACGGGGAAAACATCTATGTCGCGGTTATAGTTGACCGCCATCTGCCCGTAGGCTTCGAGGTGGAAGTTGTCCACTTTGTTGACGTCCTTGAGGTCCGCGGTCGCCGCCTCGTAAGCCACGTTGACGGGGTGCCCCAGGGGCAGGTTCCATATCGGGAACGTCTCGAACTTGGCGTAACCCGCTTTGACGCCCCTCTTGTACTCGTGGTAAAGTTGGCTGAGGCAGGTTGCCAGTTTTCCGCTGCCGGGACCGGGCGCGGTGGCGACGACGAGAGGACGCGTCGTTTCGATGTAGGGATTGGCGCCGTATCCCTCGTCGGACACTATCGTGTCTATCTCGTGGGGATAACCTTTGGTGGGACGGTGTATATAAACTTTGACTCCCCTGTTCTCGAGTTTGTGCTGATAGGCTATGGCCGCCTGCTGGTCCGCAAACATAGTGATGACCACGCAGTTGATGTAGATACCCATACCCGAGATGTTGTCAATCATTCGCTCGACTTCGCTTCCGTACGTGATACCGTAGTCGGCGCGCACCTTGTTCTTCTCGATATCGCCGGCGTTTATGCAGATGATGAGTTCGGCTTTGTCGCTGAGTTTCTGCAACAGTTTTATTTTGGCCGCCTTATCGAAACCGGGCATAACGCGCGCGGCGTGCAGGTCGTCGAACAGTTTCCCGCCGAACTCGAGGTAAAGTTTGTCGTACCCCGAAATTCTCTCGAGAATCTGCTCGGACTGTTTTTGCATATACATCTGGCTGTCGAAACCTGTCTTTCTCATTTGGATATCTCCCGTCCTCCCTGCGGACTATTGACCGATTATTCTGTAAGCGCCGACGATACCCGCCTTGAACGCCTGCTTACCCTTTGTGACGCGGGTGTCAAGCCTGATATCCTCCGTATTGACGACTTCCGTGCCCGTCGGCGTGACCACGTAAAGGTCGTAGGGCATTTTGACCGTGCCGACGAAACAGACCTTGCCGCCCGCAAGTTCTATGATTTTCACGCCCTTGTTGTAGCGCGAACCGGGGTCTATCGTAGAGGATATCACCCGTTTGAGGTGTCCGGTCGAAGCCATAACTATGATTTCGCCCTCGTCGTCCGTCTGTCCCGCATAAGCGACAAGGTCGCCGTCGTTGAGTTTGATTCCGCGCACGCCCGACGCCTTCCTGCCCTGTACGGGCACTTCGTTCATAGCGTAAACGAGACAGAGTCCTTCGCGTGTGACTTCGAGGACGTTCATTCCCTCTTCCACGACTTCCACGCCGATAACGCGGTCGCCGTCCGACAGCGCCATCGCCGTCCCCGCACCGCGCATAGAGCCGAACTCCGCGAGTTCCGTCCTCTTCACCATACCTTTCTCGGTGTATATTATCACTTCTCCCACGGGAGCGGACGGGAAAAACATAATTTTGACGGGTTTTTCGTCAATGTGAATTTCGGGATTGAACTGCGAAAGCGACGCGCCCTTTTCCTTCCAGCGTTTTTCCTGCGCCGAACCTATGTCGAGACGCGCGGCGTTGCCCCTGTCGGTGAACGCCAGAATCCAGCCTTTGTTGTTGACCGCCACGGCGTCGGCGGGAAGTTCGCCGTCCATTTTCCTCGCTTCCGCCGCAAGAGCGGAATAGTTCTTCTGTGACATAAACCGCACCGTGCCCGCCGCCGAAGTCACCAGCACTCCGTCGCGGTACGCAACCGCTTCGTCTTCCGTGGGAATCTCGACCTTTTCTCCCTCCTCCGCTCCGAGTATGACGGAAACGCGCTCGGAAGACATCGCCTTTTTAATGGCGAGGATTTCTTCCTTGATTACGGAATACTGCCTGCGCGGCGACGCGAGAATGGCGGTGTACAACGCGATTTTCTTCTCGAGTTCGGCAAGTTCTTCCTCGAGTTTGCCAATCTCGAGACGGGTGAGTGCCTTGAGGCGCATATCGACGATTGCCTGCGCCTGGTCGTCGCTCAGGTCAAATCTCTCGCGGAGCGCCAGTTTGGCTTTCTGAGTGGATTCCGAAGCGCGTATGATGCGGATAACCTCGTCGATGTTGCGAATGGCGATGAGCAGTCCCCGCACGATTTCCGCACGCTGCTTTGCGGCGTCGAGGTCGAACTTTGTGCGGCGCACTATTACGTCGCGTTGGTAGGCAATGTAATAATCGAGAATGGCTTTCAGCCCCATCTGCTCGGGCTTGCCTCCCGCGATGGCAACCATATTGACGGAGTAGCCTATCTCCAGCGAAGTTTTCTTGAGCAGGAACGCCACGATTTTGGACGCGTCGGTGTCGCGTTTGAGTTTGACCACCGCGCGCATACCCGTCTTGTCCGATTCGTCGACGATTTCGCTTATGCCGCCCAGCAATTCCTTGTTCTCTTCGCGCAAGTCGGCGATTTTCTTCAGAACGTCGGCTTTGGACACCTGATAAGGCATTTCCGTGACGACGATGTTTTTCCTGCCGCCGTCTTCCTCGATATGCAGACGGGAACGGATTTTGATTCTGCCCTTGCCCGTCTCGTAAATGCTTTCCATAGTGTCCACGGGAATGATGAATCCGCCCGTCGGGAAGTCGGGACCGGGCATAATGCGCAGAAGTTCCTCCGTGGTGATTTTGGGGTTGTCGATGACCGCAACCACGGCGTCTATTGCTTCGCCCATATTGTGGGGCGGAATGTTGGTGGCAAGACCGACGGCTATGCCGTTCGCGCCGTTGACAAGCAGATTGGGAAACCTGCCGGGGAGCATATTGGGCTCCTCGAGGCTGTCGTCGAAGTTGGGGCTCCACGTGACGGTGTTCTTGTCGAGGTCGCGTAGAAGTTCCAGCGCAAGCGGACTCATACGCGCT
>USGA01000141.1 GCA_900554085.1 uncultured Clostridia bacterium
CGCGCCACGACGATTACGTCGTAACCCAGGGCGTCCACCCTTTTGAGCACCGAGGAAATCTCGTGAGCGGCTCCCTCTCCCTGCACCCTGACGTCGCGCACGGTAATGTTGATGAGAGGATTCTTGCGCCTGACCGTGGTGACGATATCCCGAATGACCGCCCCCGTCTTGGACGTGACGACAAGCACGTCGCTCGCATAAGCGGGAATCGGCTTCTTGTATTTTTCGTCGAACAGACCCTCTTCCGCAAGTTGCTTCTTCAGCCTCTCGAACCTGAGCGCGAGCGCGCCCGCCCCCACGGGAGTAACCGTGGAAGCCACGAAAGAAAGTTTGCCTTTTTTCTGATAATAATCCAGCCCGCCGCGCAGAATCACGCTTTCTCCGTCCTTGGGACGGTAGGTGCGCGCAACCCCGAAGCAGGTGCAGGCTATTTCCGCTTTTTCGTCCTTGAGTGTAAAATAAGCGTGTCCGTTCACCACTCTTATTCCGGACACCTCGCCGAACACTTCCAACCCGTGAAAAACGGGCGACTCAAAGCACCCGCCTATGGTGGCGTTGAGTTCGGCAACGGTTATTGTTCTGTCGGAAAACGGACTTTGCATACAAAAATCGTTTGTTTGAAACGCGGTTTCGGGTAATTCCGCTTGTAGGACAACTACTTGACGAACTTGGCGAGCACGCCGTTGACGAAAGCGCCCGACTTCTCCGCTCCGTATTTCTTGGCAAGCGAAACCGCCTCGTTGATGACCACTCGGTCGGGGGTGTCGCCCTTCTCCAGTTCGTAAAGTGCGATGACGAGCAAGGTGAGGTCGGGACGGTATACCCTGTCCACCGTGTACCTTTCGAGTCTGCCGGCAATCTTGTTCTTGAGTTCGTCGAAAGACGCCGTCACTCCGTAGTAGGTGTCGCGTATGAATTTCCTGTCCTCGTCCTCGAGTTCGGCGTCGGACAGCAAAAGAGCGAGCGTGTCTTCGTTTCGCTCGCCGCCGAAGGTGTATTCGAACACCAGTTTGAAAACGTATTCTCTGCTAACCCTTCTCATATATCAGGGGAAAATGACACTCATAACCTGCACGTTGACGCTATGCACGCGGAAGCGCGTCGCGCTTTCGATTTCGCTTTTGACTTTTTGCTGAACTTCGGCGACCGCAACGGGAACCCGATAGCCGTAATTGATGTTTACGAAAAGGTCCACTGTCACCTTGTCGTTGGGCAGGAAGTACACGGAAACGCCGCCGCCGCGAATCGGTTTTTTGGACTGGTCGCCCGAGCGCAGCACTTCAACGCCCTCGATTTCCGAAGCGGCGTCCGACGCCAGAGTCATTATGACGTCCGAGAACACCGACATATTGTCCGACTTTCTTTCCTTGACCATAGTGTGATTATACCATACGGGCAACGCGTGCGCAAGCGCCCCGCGGAATTTGTGGGGGCACGTCGAGGGCAAAATCGCGCAAACACGCCGATTTCGGCCTCACCCTTGTCGTTTCGCAAAAACGGGGCGACGCTCCCGCCTCGGTACGGGGAGGACTTCGGGACGGTCGCTTCGTATATCGGAACATAAAAAAAGCGGAGCGCGGCCGCGCTCCGCTTTTCTCTCCCCTACGCTCAGGCGTAAGGTATGATTTTGACGTCCGACGCCTTGAAAGTCGTCTCGGTCTGAATTATGTCGCATATCTGCATACGCTGCTGGTCGGTGACTTCGCTCGCACCCACGACCACGTTCACACCGTCCTCGCTCATCGTCACGATGGCGTCCTCGAATCCTTTGGCTTTAACGAGGGCTTCCAGCCTGAGTTCGGTTTCCATACGCTCGACAAGACCGAGTTTCTGCTGTTCCGCTTCGGCTTTGGCTTCGGCGGAACTGCTCTCCGAGGTCATAATGGCGTCGAGGTAGAGGAATTCCGATTCGCGGGTGGCGTCGCGGTCGCTGCGGTAAGAGGCGAAGAAAGTCTCCGTCACATTGGCTTCGCCGCCGGTATCCGAGTTGAGCAACTTGTCGTTGAGCGCCCAGTTGAGCACGCCCGTGGCGACGAGGAGAGCCACCATCACGGACAGAACGATGATTTTTTTGGTTCTTGCTTTTATTTTCATATTGTCCTCCCGAAAAGGTTATTTCATTGTGTACACGTCGACTATCTGCCTGTCGACGCCGAGCGCGGTCGTTGTCGCCGAAAGCAGTTTCAGCATAACGGTGATATCGTCCGCACCCTCCGCAATCACGAGCACTCCGACTATGTTGTCGTCGCTGTCGCGGCTTATCATTGTTTGCACTTTTCCCGCGCCCTCTATTCCTCCGAGAACGGCGGCAAGCCGCGCTTCCTCTTCGTCCATAGCCGACACGTCGTTATCCTCGCGCGCCGCCGTCTCTCCGACGCCCGCCGCCACGGTAGAATATATGAGGAGGGCGACTGCGATTATGAATATAACGGCGATAACGCGAATGTTTTTTATGCTTTTCAGCCGCCTGAACCACGCGGCGCCCGTGACCTTGGACGTCACGCTTTTTCTCCTCTCGTCGCTAACTTCCACCTTCCCCCTCCTTCACATAATTCACCTCCACGGCAACGCGTTCGTCCGCGATACCGAGCCTTTCGGCGGCGACCTCGCGCACCCTTGCTATATGTTTATTCTCCTCTTCCCCGTCAAGAACAGGCAGACACAAAACGACGGTACATTTGACAATATTCGACATTTTATCCGACGAAACAACCAGTTTAACGTCGGTTTGATATCCTTCGTCGGCAAGGATTTCTTCCAGACGTTCGGCGCTTTCTTCGGCATACTCGCCCGCCGTCACCGCGAGAAAATCCCCGTCCACGGATATGGAAGCACTCCCTACGCTCCACTCTCTGAGCGATTTGACCACCGACGGCAACGGTGCCGCAACCGCAAACACGACGAGCAACGAAAACGCGCCTTTGACGTATTTTCCCGCCTGTCCGTCGGGAAGCAGTATCTCAATCAGCACGCCCAGACAGACTACGCCTGTTATTCCCAGTATCCACGCGCCCATATCACACCCCCGGGTTGAAACTGCCTATGATGAGCATAAGCAACACGAAGAACATAAAGCCCGTTC
>USGA01000142.1 GCA_900554085.1 uncultured Clostridia bacterium
ATGGGCGGCGGTATGGTAGTGGACGTCGAGCACCTTTACAAAGAGGTCGGCAGGCTGCGCGACGCGGGCGTGAAAATCACTCCCGACAATCTCGTCATCAGCGACCGCGCGGTGATATGTTTCCCGTTCAACGTTATGCAGGATTGCCTCGAAGAGGACAGGCTCGGCGACAGGAAATTCGGCTCCACGCGCCGCGGAATTGCGCCTATCTACGCCGACAAATATATGAAAAAAGCCGTCCGTATGGGCGACCTGCTGGACGAAAAATATCTCGAGCAACGCCTTGAAGAGGTGCTGGACTGGAAAAATATGTGCCTTTCCGCTTACAAGGGCGCCAAAAAATATTCCGTAGCCGAGATGAAAGAATGGCTCGCAAAATACGCCGCGGAGTTTGTGCCTTATATCAGGGACGCCGGCAAATATCTTTCCGACGCGGCGGCAAACGGCAAGCGCATAATGCTCGAAGCGCAACTGGGCGCGCTCCGCGACATAGATTTCGGCATCTACCCCTACACTTCGTCGTCCAACACCATTTCCGCGTATGCACCCGTGGGAGCGGGCGTACCCAATCTGAAAGTGGACAAGACGGTCGGCATTATGAAAGCCTATTCCACCTGCGTGGGCGAAGGTCCTTTTACGGCGGAAATGTTCGGCGAAGCGGCTTCCGTCCTGCGCGAAGCGGGCGGAGAATACGGCGCGGCGACGGGCAGACCCAGAAGGGTGGGCGGCTTCGACGTGGTGGCTTCGAGGTACGGCTGTCGCGTTCAGGGCGCGGATACGGTCGCATTGACCAAACTCGACGTGCTGGATTATATGGACAAAATCCCCGTGGTGGACGCATACGAAATCGACGGCGAACTCGTCACAGATTTTCCCTTCGGGGAACGCCTGGTCAAGGCCAGACCGCACGTTGTGTGGTTCGACGGCTGGAAACAGTCCACGACCGCCTGTCGCAAATTCTCCGACCTTCCCGAAAAGGCGCAGCAATACGTACGCTACGTCGAAAAAGCCACGGGTTGCCCGATAGGATACGTTTCCGTCGGAGCGGAACGCGACAGTATCATAGTTATGTGAAAAAGCGCAAAAACGCATTTAATCAGAACGAAAACCGCCTATTAACGGCGGTTTTTGTCGGATTTCGGGCACAACCGCAATGTGTTTCGGGTGTGGGAGGCTAATCGGGCGCCGCGAAAGTTTGTGGGAATAAGCATACAGCGGGATTGCGGTGTTGACAAACAGGTGCGCGCGGTTTTATTATTTATGTGTAACAGCCGTTGCAATCGCGCTCGTGTACGTTCGCGCGCGACTCGGCGGCGCTCAGACAGGAAAGGAGGCTTTTATGAGAAAGTACGATGCGGTCGTCATCGGCGCGGGAAACGGCGGTCTTGTGGCGGCAATCAGACTTTTGCAGGGCGGAGCAAAGGTTTTGCTTGTGGAAAAGCACAATTTGCCCGGCGGCTTTGCAACGAGTTTCAGACGGGGAAGATTCGAGTTTGAGGCGTCTTTGCACGAACTCAACGATTTCGGCACGTCCGACAACGCGGGCGATGTCAGGGTTCTTTTCGACGAACTCGGCGTAACCGACAAAATCGAATGGATGCAGATTCCCGAGGCTTACCGTGCAATATGCACCAGCGAAGGGCTCGACGTCACTATGCCGTTCGGTGTGGAAGCGTACATAGACAAAATGGAGAGTTACGTGCCCGGCAGTCGTGAGTCCGTGACCAAATTCTTCGACCTCGCCGAGGAAGTGCGTCTCGCGCAGGCCTATTCGTCCTCCGTCAACGGCAAGACCGACTCCAGGGTTATGATGAAGGAGTACGGCAATTTCGTGCGCGCGGGCTCCTATTCCGTCAACGAAGTGCTCGACGTTCTCAAAATGCCTCAGAAAGCACGCGACATTCTCAGCGCGTACTGGTGTTATCTCGGAGCCAATCTCAACGATATGAGTTTCGTGCATTACGCGTCTATGGTCAACCGCTATATGAAGCGCGGCGCTTCTATGCCCAAGATGCGTTCTCACGAGATTTCCCTCGCCCTTGTCGACAGGATTCTCGAACTCGGCGGCGACGTGCTTATGAATACGGAAGCGGTCAAGATTCTCACCGACGAACAGGACGGCGGCGTCGCGGGCGTTGTGCTTGACGACGGCACCGAAATAGAGACCCGTCACGTCGTTGCCAACTGCGCGCCTCACGTCGTATTCGGACGTATGATGGACAAGGTGCCCGAGGACGTCGTAAAAGCGGTCAACACCAGGAAATTCGCGGGCAGAGGATTCACTATGTTCCTCGGCCTCGACAAGACTGCCGACGAACTCGGTATCGAAAACCACAACTATTTCATCTACGACACTTCCGACACCGCGAAACAGTACGCGCTTATGCGCACCATTCGCGACAACAGCGCGCAGGCTACCGTGTGCCTCAACCGCGCGTATCCCGGATGTTCGCCCGAAGGTACCTGTATGATGTACTTCACCACGTTGTATATGGCGGACGACTGGGGCAGGTTGAAGCCTTCCGATTATTTCCGTGCCAAGGATTACGTCGCGAACAAAATGATAGACCGTTTCGAGAAGGACACGGGCGCAAGGCTCCGCGGAAGCATAGAAGAGATTTCCGTTGCGACGCCCGTCACCTACGCCCGTTACTGCGGGCACCCCGAAGGCGTCATCTACGGCTACGAATCCCAGTACTGGGACGGACTTATGCCTCGTCTGCTTATGATGGGCGAAGACCATAAGGTGCGCGGCCTGCGTTTTGCGGGCGGCTACGCTATGCGTCTTTCCGGTTACTCCAGCGCTTATTTCTCCGGCGACATCAAAAAGGAGGGCTGAACTATGTCGTTCGTTTTCAAAAAGCAGGTTCTCGGTTTGCTCGACCTCATTCGTTTCAAGAAACTCGTTCCCAACCGCAGAGAAAGGTTCAAGAACGGTTCCGACAGTCCTCTTCCCAAGACCTATAAGGTCAACGAAGCGGCAAAAATCCTTCACCCCGGCTACCGCAAAGCGGTGCTTGCGGAAATCCGCGAAGAGACCGCCGACACCAAGACTTTCGTTTTCAAGACCGAA
>USGA01000143.1 GCA_900554085.1 uncultured Clostridia bacterium
CCCGCCGACAAGTAATTTCGGAACGGCAAAAACCGCCCCGTCAACCGTGTCGCATTAAGCGACACCTGTTTGCATATATGATAACCCAAACGCGCCCTGCCGTCAATCAAGTGTGCAAAAAGGCGCATTTTCAATGTTATCCGCTCGGCAAAAGGTGCGCTCGGGGCTATTTGTTTGCATAACTCGACCGACGGGTGTATAATTCTGTTTAATACTACGGCTGTCGGATTTCACAAAATCCGCGACGAGGTGACTATGAGCAGGAACGCAGAAGGCAAAGTAGTCGTGATAACGGGGGCAAGTGCGGGAATTGGCGCCGCAACCGCCGCCCTTTTCGCACAACGCGGCGCGACGGTCGTCGCTTTGAACCGCAGGGATATCCCCGACCTCGAGTGCATAAAGACAGACGTCACGGACGCGCAGGCCGTGCAGGCTGCAGTCGACGAAACGATACGTCGCCACGGCAAAATCGACATTCTGGTCTGCAATGCGGGTATGGGCATATCGGGCGCGGCGGAAAGCACTCCCGAGGAAGCGGTGCGCAAAATATTCGAACTCAACTTTTTCGGCGTTCTCAACTCCGTGCGTGCGGTCGTGCCTCATATGCGCAAAGCGGGCGCGGGCACAATCGTGACAGTGAGTTCCGTGGCCGCCGAACTCTCAATTCCTTTCCAGTCTTTTTATTCCGCAACCAAGTCCGCTGTGTCGTCGCTTTCCGACGCGCTGAGAATAGAACTGGCGCCTTTCGGAATAAAGGTCACTTCGGTGTTGCCGGGAGACGTCAGGACGGATTTCACGGCTTCCCGCCAAAAGAATACGGCGGACGACCCCGCTTACGGCGACAGAGTCGCCCGTTCGGTTGCGGTTATGGAACGCGACGAAAAAAACGGTATGCCCCCCTCCGTGATAGCGAGGGACATCTTCCGCGTTGCCACGATGAAAAATCCTCCCGTTCGGAAAATCGGCGGCACGAAATACAAAGTGCTCGTCGCGGTGGCGAAAACACTGCCCCGCCGCGCCGTGTCTTTTATTCTCGGCAAACTCTACGGATGACGCTTTCCGTCCGTCCCCCCAAGGCGTGCGGAGCGCGTTTAATACTGCTTTAATCATAAACCGCGAAAATAAAAACGCGAACGGCGCAAAATACATTTGTAGAAAGGAGAAAAATATGCGACTGCTGCTTGTTGAGGACGAAAAGGAACTGTCCCGCGCGCTCGCCAAAATGCTGGGCAAGGACGGATACGACGTCGACTGCGTATACGACGGTCTCGACGGGCTCAATTTCTCGTTGTCCGGTCTTTACGACCTCATCATTCTGGACGTCATAATGCCCAAGATGAACGGATTCGAAGTTCTCGCCGAACTGCGCCGCAAAAAAGTGGAAACGCCTATCCTTATGCTCACCGCACTCAGCGACGAGCACGACAAAGTCGCGGGTCTCGACAGGGGCGCGGACGATTACGTCGCAAAGCCCTTCTCCGTCGAAGAACTGTCCGCGCGCATACGCGCGTTGCTCCGCCGTCGCGGCAAACTTGTGACCGACAACAAACTGGAATACGCCGAAGCGACGCTCGACCTTATGACTTTCACCCTCTCCACTCCGAAGGGCGAAATCAACCTGACCGCCAAGGAATTCGAACTGCTGCGCTATATGTTCGAATATCCCAATTTCGTTGCCGCAAAGGAAGACCTTATACTCAAAGCGTGGGGACTGGACAGCGATTTCGAGTCCAACAACCTCGAAGTGTATATGTCTTTCATCCGCAAGAAACTCAATCATCTCGGCGCGTCGTTCACAATCGAAGCGGTGCGCGGAGTGGGTTACAGGCTGGTGCCCGCAAACAGAAACTGACAAAGAGAGCGCGCGAGCGCTCTTTTTTCAATCGATACTTAATGCAATCGTAACGTACTTATAAAACCCAAGTACCGTCATTATGGAAAAAACCCTTCACCAGTTGAGAAAGAAATACACGCTGTCCACGACCATACTCTCGGGGATAATCCTGCTCGTACTTTTCGGCGCGTTTTTCGGAATGATAGTGGTGTCTATGAACGTGACGGTCAACTATACCCTCGACGTTATGCTGGAGGACCCGCTGTCGGGCATGCCCGTGCGTGACGATATGGGGCGCAGGTGCTTCATCTTCTATTACGACGGCGCTCACGACGAATTTGCGGCGCTCGCCCCGTATGTGCGCGAATTCAACACCTACGGCACCAAGAAAGACCAGATTGCACTGGAGGCGATAAACACCGCCGACGGACCTTTCGAGACGGACAATATGAAGTTTTACGTGCGCGCGCGCACCCTCGAGAGCGGAGAAAGAATTTACGCCGTGGTGGACACGACTTCCGACGCCCGCTCCGTGGCTTCGATAGGAATGTTGACGGCGGTTGTCTATCTCGCTGCCGTGCTGGTGTCCGCGCTTGCTTCCTATCTGTTCTCTTCCCGTGCGCTCGCTCCCGTCGCCGAAGCGTTCAAGAAACAGCGCGACCTCATAGCCAACGCTTCGCACGAACTCAAAACCCCCCTTACCGTAATATCCACCAACCTTTCCGTTATGAAATCGGAACCCGACTCGACCATCGCCGAGAATAAAAAATGGATGGACGCCATAGAATCGCAGATTCAGCGTATGGACGGCCTCATCGTCAATATGTTGCAGTTGTCCAAAATGGAGCACGGCGCGGTCGCGATGTCCGAAGTGAACCTCAGCGAAATTACGGAAGGCGCCTGCCTGCTCTTCGACGCGGTATGTTTCGAAAAGGGAATAACGTTCGTGCCCGACATTCAGCCCGATATCCGAATAATGGGCGACAAAGACGCTCTCGAAAGATTGGTGACGGGGCTTCTCGACAACGCCACGAAGTATTGCGGCACCGACGGCAAGATAGGGCTCAGCCTCACGGCGACGGGCAAAAAAGCCCGACTCAACGTCATAAACACTGGCGAAGTGGTGTCCGACGAGGACGCAAAACACATATTCGACCGTTTCTACCGCTCCGACGGCGCACGCGCCAACAACTCGGGCAACAGTTTCGGTCTCGGATTG
>USGA01000144.1 GCA_900554085.1 uncultured Clostridia bacterium
ATACACCGCGCGCACTTTCCTGCCCTGCCTCGCGATAGCCGTCCTGAGATAACGCAATTCCTCCACCAGGCAATCCGTGTAGGGCTCGAGGAGTTTTTTCTGTCTGTCAACCGGCACGGATACGAACGAACAGTACGAGCACTTGGAGGGACAGAAAGGAATGTTTACGAAAAGGTCCACTTCCCCGTGCGGATTGCGGTTGAGCACTTTGTCCTGGGTAACCACCGTGCGCTCTATCAGTTCCTCTTTCGAGGGCGACACCGAAAAGTCATTCAGGAACGTATCGCGGGCGTTCTCACCCAATTCGCGGAACAGTTTGGTGGGGCGAATGCCCGTAAGGCAACCGTAAGGCAATTGCTTGCCCGTGAGGAAAACGAGCGTGCCGTACATCGCTATCTTGATGTAGCGTTTGGCAAGCCTCTTTTTTTCGGCTTCGTCCGAATATGCGAAAGGATAGCGGTAGATTTTCAGGAAATTCGGAAATTTGTCCGATTTCAGGCGGACGAAGAGTTCGCCCTCCCTGAATCCGAAATCGACGTCAAGCGAAATATCCTCGTCCGTGCGTTGTGAAAAAGCGCGCGCGAGTTCGGAGAGGTCGCCGTAATAATTTTCTTCCGTGCAGGTAAAGTTTATCATCTGCGGTCGCTTGTTATCGGATTGTGTTTTCTTTCGAATTCGAGCGTGGTGGGCGCGCCGTGCCCCGAATAAACGGTGCGGTCACCCTCCAGATTGAACAGTTTGTTGAGAACGGAATTTTTCAGTTCGGCAAAGTTCCCGCTCGGGAAATCCGTCCTGCCGTAACTCAGTTCGAAAAGGGTGTCCCCCGTGAACAGCACGTCTCCGAGGTCATAGCAGACTCCGCCTGCGGTGTGTCCCGCCGTGTGAATGACCGAAACGGGCACGCCCGCCACGGTGAGGCGTTCTCCTCCCGCCAGAGTTACGTCGGGCGTGAAATGCTCGACGGAATATCCCGCAACCGCGGCAAGATTCGCCACGGAATTGGCAAGACGGGCGTCGTCGCGGTGAATAAACACCTGCGCGCCTTCCCGCTGCAGCGCGGCAACTCCGCCCGTATGGTCGAAATGGCCGTGCGTGAGCAGGACCGCCTCAGCGGTCGCCCCCTCTTTGCGTATGAACGCCGAAATCTCCTCCGCCCTTCCGCCGGGGTCAACCACGAAAGCCTTGTCTCCGTTTATGACGACATAGGTGTTGGTTTCAAGCGGCGATGTGACGAATGTGGTGATTGTCATTGCGTTTTTGCTCCGTAAAGTGGCTTTTCAGGCGAAATGCAGGACGCGTGACGGGCAGACCGATTTCATCTGCGCACGTCGATAACGCCCTGTATGCTCTTGATTTTTCTCACGAGGTCCTCGAGGTCCTCGGTATTTTTTATCATCACGCCGATTGTGATGTCGGCAAGATGTTCCTTCGGGTCCACCCTCACGTTCGCGCCCGTTATGGGCATTTTGGCCGCCGCGATATAAGCGGTTATACCCGCCAGCATATTGCCCGAGTTCTCCGCGGTAATATACAGCGTGGCGTTGAAACTGCTGTCCGCGCCCGTATCCCATACGGCGTCGATGAGTCGTTCGGGTTCCATTGATTTGACGTTGGGACAATCGGCGCGGTGCACCGAAACTCCCCTGCCTCGCGAAACGTATCCCACTATAGCGTCGCCGGGAACGGGTGTGCAGCAATGGGCCATACGCACCGTGAAATTGGCGTTGCCGTTGATGAGAACGCCGCTCTTGGAGCGTTCCCTGCCGATTTCGTGACCGGCGCCGTCGGAGACGATTTCGAGATGCTCCTCGGGGTTCTGCCTGCGGAAAGCGTCGATGAGTTTCGTCAGCACCTGATTGGTGCCGAGCCCGCCGAATCCGACGTTCGCGTAAAGGTCCTCTTCTCCGGTCACCGACATACGCTGCATAATGGACTCGAGCGCGTCCACCTGCATAAGCGCGGCGAGATTGTATCCTCTGCGGCGCGCCTCGCGTTCCAGCATTTCCTTGCCGCGACGCACGTTTTCCTCGCGCTGTTCTTTCTTGAAATACTGTCGTATACGCGCGCGTGCGCCGGATGTGCGCACGAATTTCAGCCAGTCCAGACTGGGACCTTTTCCGCTCTGTGTGAGTATCTCCACGATGTCGCCCGTCTGCAGGCGCGCGGAGAGAGGCACCATTTTGCGGTTTACCTTTGCTCCCACGCACTTGTTGCCTATCTCGGAGTGAATCTTGTAGGCAAGGTCTACTGGCGTGGAACCGACGGGCAGGTCGTAAACGTCGCCTTTCGGCGTGAATACGAACACCTCGTCGTCGAAGACGTTTATCTTTATCGCGTCCATAAATTCGCGCGCGCCGCCGATATCCTTTTCGGCGTCCATAACCTCGCGCAACCAGCGCACCTTGTTATCGAGGTCGGTATCCACTCCCGTGGTGCCTTCCTTGTATTTCCAGTGCGCCGCGATACCGTATTCGGCTATGCGGTGCATTTCGTAGGTGCGTATCTGAATTTCGAACGTCTCGCCGTCCGCCACCACCGTCGTGTGCAACGACTGGTAATTGTTGGCTTTGGGCATTGCAATATAGTCCTTGAATCTGCCGGGGATAGGCTTCCACACGGTGTGGACCTCGCCGAGCATAGTGTAACAGTCCTTGACGCTGTCCACTATTATGCGCACCGCGAGCAAATCGTAAATCTGGTCGACGTCGATGTGCAACTGGTGCATTTTCTTGTAAACTGAATAAATGTGCTTGGGACGGCCGTTGACCTCGCCTTTCACGCCCATTTCCTTCATCTTGGCGCGAATCTGCTTCATCATACCGTCGATGAGTTGCTGACGCTCTCCCCTCTTCTTGCTTATGCATTCGGTGATGTACTTGTACTCGTCCGGGTAAATGTACATCATAGCGAGGTCTTCGAGTTCGCACTTGAAGAAAGATATACCGAGCCTGCCCGCAAGCGGCGCGTATATGTCGAGAGTTTCGCGCGCTATATACTGCTGTTTTTCGGGCGGCAGATATTTCAGCGAACGCATATTGTGCAGTCTGT
>USGA01000145.1 GCA_900554085.1 uncultured Clostridia bacterium
CCCTCCTACCTCCGAATGTTTCTCTCAAACAATCCCCGCATACCCGCAATAAGAAAAACGCCCCGACGGGGCGTTTTCGTCTGCTTAATCGCAACCGCAATCGCCGTTATGCCTGCAGAGATATATCGGTGAGGGTGTAGGTCACCCACGCCACGGAACCGTCCGCCGCTTTGTAGGGTTCTTCCATTTTGACGAGCACGTTGGTGAGATTCCAGCCCGCGCCGTCGTCGGTGACCACGGAGGTGTTGCCTTCGCCGTCCACAACGCACTTTACGGGAGCGTTGGCGTAATAGAGATATTGAGACTCGCCGCTTATGGTGGTGGAGCGGGAAATCTTGGTCTTGTAGCAATCGAGAGAAAGGACGGAGTCGCCGCTTGAGATTCCCGTTGCGACGGTCGTCGTCTCGGTCACGGTGGCGGTGAGCGTGATTGCGCTCTGTTCCTGCGCGGTCACGAGAGCAAGCCTGAACGAGAACGAGAACGAACTGCCCATCTGACTGCCCACACCGCGAAGAGTCTGGTGGAACTGAGCATTGTCGTAGTAGGGCGAGGAAAGAGCCACGGAGCCTTTGAGTTCGCTTCCGTCGGCTTTTTTGCCGGTGTAATTGAGATTGCTTCCGTCATAGGAACCGCTGAGTTCGAAAGTGACATTGCCGCCCGTGGTTTCCTTGCGGTAGGTTGCCACCGGCACCAGATAAACGTTGCCTTTGGAAAGTTCGAAATAGCAAGCGGTGTCGATGACGGTGTCGCCCGCGGTCAGTTTGCCGCTGACGAGATAACCTGCTCCGGCGGAGGGAAGTTGAATGCTGCCGACCTGCACGGCGGACCCGCTTTTGTATGCGACTATTTCGTTGACGTACGTTCCCGTGGCGTCCGCGCCCTGAGCGTCTTTGTAATCCACCTTATAGGTGTATTTTTCGTAGGACTGCCACACGTTTTCGAGTTGTTGCTCGGTGGTGGCGTTGCTGCACGCGACAACGGCGCCTATTACTGCTATGAGAGTGAAAATCAAAACAATCTTTTTCATAGTGCAATCATTATAAACCAAAAAAACGCAGGGCACAACAAAATTGATTAAACTGCACGTTCGTGAACCAATCGTCGGGCAAACGGCGCCTGCGCAGGCGCGCCCGCGCGCGTGCAATGCAACGGGCGCGCGCGTCAATATATCCGTACCGCTCGGCGAGAGGTGCGTTTGCGTTCGTCCGACCGAGTCTGGTGGCGGGGCACCGTAACGACGCAAACCGGCCATTTAACGCACCGCTGAACGAAAAAAATCAAAAACATAATTTATAATCTTATAAATTATGTTTCCTATGAAGTGCAATGATGTTACAATAGTTATATGAAACTCATTTTATCCAATACTGCTCACGACGCGTACCGTTCGGTACTCGATTGTCTCCGCCGACGTTTGCCAGAGGGCGGAGAGCACATAATCATTGTACCCGACAAGTTCACGGCGTCTTCCGAAAGAGGAGTGCTCGAGACCCTGGGGCTCGACGCGGCGTTCAATGTGTCCGTCACGTCTTTCACGCGACTTGCCGAGAAGACGGTAGGCAGAAAAATAAAGCGTTGCCTTACCCCGCAAGGCTCGGTGATGTTGCTTGCCAAGGTCATAGAGGAAAAACGCGACCTGCTCGTATGCTACGGCAAAGCCGCGGGGGCGGTCGGTTTCGCCGAGGAATTTTACGCCGCGCTGACTGCGGTGCGCAACAGCGGAATAACTCCCGCGGAACTGCGTTCGGCGGCGAACCGTGCCGGGAGCGGACTGAGGGGCAAACTTAAGGACCTCTCGCTTATCTACGACGCGTACCTGGGAGCGCTTGCGGGCAGGCACAGCGATTCGTCCACGCGGCTGGAATTTTTCGCCGACGCGCTGGAGGGCGGCCTCGTTATGCCGTACCATTTCTATGTCGTCGACTTCTACGATTTCAAAGTGCCCGAACTGCGTATACTGGCGGGGCTTTCACGCACCGCTTTGTCGCTCACCGTCGGGCTCGTGAGTGGTTTTTCCAATCCCAACCGAAGGATTTATTGCGACAACGTTGCGCGCACTCTGGAAAGGTTGACGGAAGGCACGGAAAGAAGCGTGAGCACCGAGGAACTGCACCCCGTTCTGCAGGCGATTTCGGAAAGGTTGTTTTCTTACGAAAGGGCGGAGAAGCCGGTGGAAAACGACGGCAAAGTTCGACTGCTCCGCACGCCGACGGTGGCGGACGAAGTTAAGAACGTTGTCACGGAAATCGTGGGAAAGGTGCGCGGCGGCGCGCGTTACCGCGATTTCGAGGTGGTGCTGGTAACTCCCGACACATACAAGGACAGACTCAAAGCGGCGTTTCTGCGTTACGGCGTACCGTTCTTCATAGACACCCGCGAGCCGCTTGCGGAACAGACCAAAGTGCGTTACCTGCTGTCCGCTATAGCGACGGCGCGCGGCAACTTCGGCAGGGCGGACGTGCTCGACCTCGTCAAGAATCCGCTCTTTCTCGCCACATACCCCGTCGAAGAGGACGACGTGTTCGTGTTCGAAAATTATTGTCTGCGCTTCAACGTGGACCGCAGCAGGTTCAGGACTCCGTTTTCTCTGGGTGACGACGACGTCAGAGCGAGGGCGGAAAAGGTGCGCGAAGCGCTCTGCGAAGCGCTCCTGCCGTTTGCCGATTTCGGGGAAAAGCGTGCCGACGGGTTCGTGGCGTGCGTGCGCGCGTTCCTTGACGGTGCGGAAGAGGCGTGGAGAGCCCACAGCGCCAAATTGACGGAATTGAGCCTTTATTATGCAAAATGTGCCGAACAAGTGGACGAAAAGACAAAAGAGGTGCTCGACGAAATCGAATACGCGCTTGACGCCGAGGGCAATCTCGCCTATTTCGAACGCATTTTGCAGTCGATGATAGGCTCCGTGAAAATCGCGCTCGTTCCCACTTTCCTGGACGCCGTTTTCGTGGGAGACACTCACAGCCGCTATCTCGGCCGCGGCGATATTTACATTCTGGGCGCCACGGTGGGCAGTCTGCCCGCGGCACGCGAAG
>USGA01000146.1 GCA_900554085.1 uncultured Clostridia bacterium
GATTGAAATGGAGATTAATTTATACTGGAAATGATGAATATATAATTAAAGTATATGTAATCGTGCGCGCAGGGCGCGGACGGGGAGAGTTGTCGAATGATGTTTTCGTCGGGAGGAGCAGTCACGCTTAACGTAACTTCGCGCTTTATGAGCGCGTGCGTTTGCGTCAGAAAGGCTTCCTCGGTCTACGAGATAAAAGCCTCTTCCCGAAAGGAGCACGACGGTTTCGGCGATTGCGAGTGGTTCGACCCCGTTCAGGCGGAGAAATGCGCTCGCGAAGCCCTTTCCGAGGTGGTTGAAAAATCCCGTTGCGGCAAGAAGCGCGTTTATATCGGCGTTCCCGGAGAATTTTCGGCGGTGGTCAACCGCGACGTGTCGGTGCGTCTCGACAGGGAGAGGAAAGTTGTCGACGCGGATATAGAATATCTCATCGAGAAAGGCAAGAATTTCGACACCGACGGCTACACGATAATAAATTCCTCACCCGTTTCGTTTTCTCTCGACGCTTCCGACAAGCAGTATTTCGACGTGCGCGGAATGAAGGCGTGCAGAGTGGCGGCAACGGTATCCTATCTGCTTTGCGAAAACTCTTTTGCCGAAATGTTCACGAATGCGGCGCGTAAAGTGGGCTTTGCCGACGTGCGTTTCGTGGCGTTGCCCTGGGCGGAGAGCATAGCGCTGTTCGAACGCGAGGCGAGAAGCACTCCCGTACTGGTTGCCGATATCGGATACCTTTCTTCATTCGCCGCAGTCGGAGTGGGGTTCGGGCTCGAAGACCTCGCTTCGTTCTCGGTGGGAAGAGGACACATTGCGGCGGAAATTTACGAAAAACTGGGCGTGCCTTACGACCTTGCGGAGCGTGCGCTCGAACTTGTCGACCTCAATCTCGCGTATTCTCCCACGGATATACTCGTCGCGGACGGAGGCACTCACGCCGTTCACGCGGCGGACGCGGCGGAGACCGTGCGCGGAGTGTTGAGGGAACTTGCGGAGTTCGTGTCGTCGGTTGCGGAAAGCAACAATTATCCTCTCCGTTCCACCGTATATCTCACGGGCGACGGAATCACCTCTTTGAGAGGCGCCGACAAATTTTTGTCGGAACAAATCGGCAGAAACGTGGAAATTTGCGCGCCGAAACTCGCGGGATTCAACAAGCCCGCCGACAGTTCGGAAGCCGCGCTTATTATAGTCGCCGAACAACTCCGCGCGGAGTCGTTCGGGCATCAAATCAAAAGAGCAATCAGCGGAGGTAAACTATGATAGATTTTGAAAAACTCGGTTTCGGCGCTCCCGCCGACGGGTTTGACGAGAGGGACGACGAAAGGGAAGAAGAAATCGTGGAGGCGCCTTATTCCGCCGCCACTTCCGAATACGCTCCCGAAGAAAACGCGGTTCCGCGCAAAATCCCCGGCAAGGCCAACATCGTCGTGCTCGGCGTCGGCGGAGGCGGCAACAACGCCGTCAGCAATATGATTCGCGCGGGTATCAAGAGCGCGAGTTTCCTCGTAATGAACACCGATATGCAGGCGCTCAATATGTCGCTTGTGCCCGAAGAATGCAAGATTCAAATCGGCGCAAACAGAACGGGCGGTCTCGGCGCGGGCTCCAACCCCGAAGTCGGTAAAATGGCTGCCGAAGAATCCCGCGAGGAAATCAAGAAAGCCCTCGAGGGTATCGACCTGCTTTTCATCACCGCCGGTATGGGCGGTGGCACGGGCACGGGCGCCGCTCCCGTCGTGGCGGAAATTGCCAAATCTATGGGTATACTGACCGTCGCGGTCGTCACCAAGCCTTTCAATTTCGAGGGCGGTCCGCGTATGGCAAACGCCGAAGCGGGTATACGCAATCTGCGCAATTTCGTCGACACCCTGCTTATCATTCCCAACCAGAAACTTATCGAAGTGCTCGACAGCAAGATAAGTTTCAAGCGCGCGTTTGAAATCGCCGACGACGTTCTCCGTCAGGGCGTTCAGGGCGTCAGCGACGTCATAGCCAACCCCGCGCACATCAATCTCGACTTTGCCGACGTCAAGGCAGTTCTCAAGAAGCGCGGGCTCGCGCATATGGGTATCGGCTACGGCAAAGGCGAAAAACGCGTTATCGACGCCGTGAGAAACGCCGTTTACAGCCCCTTGCTCGAGACCGACATAGAGGGCGCGACGGGCGTCATACTTTACATCGCCGGCGGCGAGGATATGATGCTCAGCGAGGTCAACGAAGCGTGCGAAATCATCAAGCAGGTCGTGGACCCCAGCGCCAACATCATTTTCGGCACCTCGTTCTCTCCGGAGAAAAAGGACATCGAAATCACCATTATCGCCACGGGCTTCATCGACAAGAACGCCGCTCCCGCTCGCGCCGTCGGCGCGTCGCCGCTCACCACGGGCAGGACCGTGTCCGCCGTGTTGTCCGACCCCGGCCCCGTAACTCCGCGTGCGGATATAGCCGAAACCGTGCGCCCCGAATACAACAAGGACATTTTTGCAGACCGTCCCGTGTTCAGGCACTCCGCGTTTTCCGCTCAACCCAATGCCGATGAAGCGGCGGCTCCCGCAGAGGATAAATTCGTCCCCGCGGAACCCGTAGCGCCGGCGCCTGCCGAGTACGATTCGCCCTCCCGCATCGAGGACGGCACGGCGGGAAAACGCGTGCCCAAGTTCCTCAATCACATTCGCCGCAACCGCGACTGAACGCCGAATCGCCACTGACAACAGGCGGCAACGGTGGGCAGACTCCGCGAGGGCGTCTGCGATGCGAACTTCGCGCGGTAAAAAAATTCGGCAACGATAAACCATAACACGGTAAACGGACGGGACACCCGTCCGTTTTGTTTTGCCGTCGGCGAGTGCGTCGGGCGCGTAACGGAAAGATTTTGCGCGCGCGCGGGAGTAAACTCGGCGTGTGAGTGTGTATGTCGAGGTTGTCTTTCTCAACAATCTGGCAATGGACGCCCTGATTGTTGCGCTGACTCTCGCTTTGCGCAGGCGCAAGGCGCGGAAAATCCTCTGTGTATTCGCCGTTGTCGGCG
>USGA01000147.1 GCA_900554085.1 uncultured Clostridia bacterium
CTCGCCGACGGCGGCGAAGCCACGGCGAGGCTGCACAGCGCAACGCATCTGCTCGGGTACGCGCTCCGCAAGGTGCTCTGCGACGACGGTATAGTACAGCGCGGGAGCAACATCACGCCCGAGAGACTGCGGTTCGATTTCAATTTCCCCCGTCCGCTCACCGATGAGGAAATCGCGGCGGTCGAGAAGGAAGTCAACGCGGAAATCGCGGCGGCGGTACCCGTGGTGTGCGAGGAAATGACGGTTGACGAAGCCCGCGCTTCGGGTGCAATGGGTGTATTCGGCGACCGCTACGGCGACGTCGTCAAGGTGTACACCATAGGCCGTTCCAAGGAAATATGCGGCGGACCGCACGCCGCAAACACCGGCGAACTGGGCAAATTCCGCATTGTCAAGGAACAGAGTTCCTCGGCGGGCGTGAGAAGAATCAAGGCGGTGCTCGAATGATTTACGTCGACAGCCACGTTCATTCCCGCAATTCCTCAGACGGGCGCGACCCCGTTGCCGAAATAGTCAGGGAAGCGGAAGAAAAGGGGCTTGCCTATCTTGCCACCACCGACCACCTCGACCTCGAACTGAAATACGGCGGCAATCACAGTCCCCTCAAGTGGAAGCACATTGATCTCGACGCCTAGTGGCAAGCGGCGAAGGCCGCGCTTGACGAAAAGGGCAGTCCTCTAGAGTTCCGTTTCGGCATAGAAGCGGGCTTCGGCGAGAACGTATGCGACAGGTACCTCGAGACTTTCGAGAAATATCCGTTCGACGTGGTTATCAACTCCGTGCATTTCGTCGGCGGGTGGGATGTCTATTTCCCGCACGCGTTTCTCTTCAAGCGCAAGAAAAAGGTGTACGGCGAATATCTCGACAACATAATCAAGAGCCTTGACGCCCCCTATCACTACGATATCGTCGCGCACATAGGGTACGTTACCCGCAACGCGCCCTACAGGGACAAAAGCCTGTGCTTTGCCGATTTCCCCGACAAGTTCGAGCGCATACTGAAGGGGATAATCGACCGCGGTAAGGCGCTCGAAATCAACACCCACACCAATCTATACCCCGCCGTCGAAATAATAGAAAAATATTACGAGTACGGTGGCAGGAAGATTTCTTTCGGCTCGGATTCCCACCACGCGGAACTGTGCAAGGATTTCGACGCCACCTCCGCAATGCTCAAAGAAATAGGTTTCACCCATTTCACCGTCTTCGAGGGCGGCGGCAAGGAAAAACAGATTCCCATAGGTTAGACCCCGAGGTTTTATGCCGCAGATTGAAGTAAACAACGTCGGATATGCTTACAGACTCGGCGAAGGGCAGTTGGTACGGGCCCTCCGCGGGGTTTCGTTTACTGTGGAACGCGGGGAGTATATCGCGCTTGTCGGAATGAACGGCAGTGGCAAGAGCACTCTTGCAAAACTGCTCAACGGGCTCTATCTGCCGTCCGCGGGAGACGTCGTAATCGACGGCGTGAACACGCGCGACGAGGAACGCACTTTCGACATTCGCCGCAAGGTGGGAATGGTGTTTCAGAATCCCGACAACCAGATGGTGGCGACAATCATCGAGGACGACGTTGCGTTCGGACCCGAAAACGTGGGCGTTCCGCGCGAGGAAATCGTCGAGAGAGTGGACGAAGCGCTCGAGGCGGTGGGAATGACGGAGTTCCGCACGCGCAGCGCGAGCAAACTCTCGGGCGGACAGAAACAGCGCGTGGCGATTGCGGGCGTGCTGGCAATGCGTCCCGACATCATCGTTTTCGACGAGTCCACGTCTATGCTCGACCCCGAGGGGCGCAGGGAAATCCTGGCGGTTGCGCGCAAACTTAACGCAAACGGAATCACCGTAATCACAATCACTCACAATATGGACGAAGCGGCGCAAGCCGACAGAATAATCGCGCTTAAGAAAGGCAAAATCGTTGCCGACGGCACTCCGAAAGAGGTGTTCGCTTCGGCGGCCGTAGGGGAGTGCGGGCTTATGCTGCCCCCCGCCGCGGAGACGGCAAGACTGCTTGCGGAAAGAGGTTTTTCGTTCTCGGAGACCGTGACGTCGGAGGACGAACTGGTGGAGGAAATATGCTCGCAATTGAAGTGAAGAATCTTTCCTACACCTACTCGCGCAAGACTCCGTACGAAAAGCGCGCGCTGGACAACGTCTGTTTCTCGGTGGAGGAAGGCGAATTCGTCGGGCTTATCGGTTGCACGGGCTCGGGCAAAAGCACGCTCATTCAGCATCTCAACGGACTGGTGAAACTGCAGGAAGGCGAAGTTACGGTCGCGGGCCTCAGAGCGTCCGACAAAAAAAGTCTCAAGAAACTCCGTTTCACCGTCGGAATGGTGTTCCAGTATCCCGAATATCAACTTTTCGAGGACACCGTCGCGAAAGACGTGGCGTTCGGTCCGCGCAATATGAAACTTGACAAGGCGGAGATTGACCGCAGGGTGCGCCGCGCAATGGAAGTGGTGGGGCTTCCTTACGACGAATTCGCGTCGCGCAGCCCGTTTGAGTTGTCGGGAGGCGAAAAGCGCCGCGCGGCGATAGCGGGCGTCATAGCGATGGAGCCTTCCGTCCTTGTGCTCGACGAACCCGTGGCGGGTCTTGACCCCGCGGGCAGAAAAGAAATTCTCGACCTTATAGTCAGACTCAAAGAGGAAGTCAGCCCCACCGTCATTATGGTCTCGCATTATATGGACGATATCGCGGCACTCGCCACGCGCATAATAGCGCTCCGCGACGGAAAAGTGGTGGCCGACGGTGCGCCCAAAGAGGTGTTCGGCGACCGCGAAGGCGCCGCCGCGGCGGGAATCGACCTGCCTTTCGCCGCCCGCACGGTGGACAGGCTGGCGGAAAAGGGAATCGTCCTCGACAGGAAAATAATCACCGTTCCCGAACTTGCCGACGCGCTGAAAGAATACCGCAACGGCGGGTGTGCCTCGGCTGCCTGTCCGGAAAGCACGGCCGACGTGTATGTGAAAGAGAGCGACGAACCCGC
>USGA01000148.1 GCA_900554085.1 uncultured Clostridia bacterium
CTGATAGGGTACCCCGCGCCTTTCAAGAACAAAGTGCGTATTTTCTGTCAGAATCCCGGCGGATTCGTGTCGCAGGAGAATTACGACAACGACCTTGCCGTCGTCAACGGCCACAGTTACAAGGAGATAAAGAGCGAGAATACCAACCTTGCGATACTTTGCTCCCATTCCTTTACGCAGCCCTTCAACCAACCCATAGAGTACGCGCAGAAGGTGGGCGAACTCACCAATATGCTCGGCGCGGGCAAGATTCTGGTGCAGCGCTACGGCGATATTCTCGCGGGAAAACGTACGTGGCAGAAAGAACTGGGTATGTCCAACGTCCGTCCCACTCTCCGCGACGCGGTTGCGGGCGACATAACAGCCGCAATGCCTTACCGCGCTATGACCAACATCATCAACTTCATTCAGGCGGTGGACCAGGTCGTGCCGGGATTCGCGGGATACGAAACCCTGCTTTATTCGCCCGAACTCAAGTTCTATTCCAACAAAATAAAGATGGACGAGGACCTCAACACTTCCATATCGGGATTGCATTGCCTCGGAGACAGCAGCGGCTGGACCCGCGGCCTTATGATGGCTTCCGTTATGGGCGTGCTTATGGCGCGCAAAATCCTCGAAGGCAAGGCAAAATAACCGACGCGCAATACGTCGGACGGAAGAGAGGGCACCCGCCCTCTCTTTTTCATTCCGTCGAATGGTGCTTCGGGCGAAGAGCGGAAATGCAAATATTTTCCGCAATGCGGCGCAAAATGTCTTCGGTGCGCGTATTGTCAAAAATTCCCAATGCTATGCCGCGGAGAGGTGCAAACAATAGACTTATGAAAAAATTGCTGCGATTTTGTCTTTTGTTGCTAGTAACCGCGGGCATTTTCGTCATCGGCACGGGATTTTCGCCCGCGTCCGCGCCTCTCTACGACGAATACGTGTATCTAGGCGGGCAACCTGTGGGTGTTGCCGTCCGAGCGGGCGGTCTCATTGTTACGGGCACATCGCCCGTTCCCACCGAAGACGGAGAAGTTTATCCGCTCGGTGGCGCAGGCGTGGCCAGAGGCGACATAATCACTGCAATCGACGGAGAAAGTTGCGGCAGTCTGTACGCTTTCCGCGAAAAGATAGGGGACGTGAAAGGCGACGTCACTCTCACCGTAAGGCGGGGGGACAAAGTTTTCGACCTCAAGGTAACCCCTGTAAAGGAAGCCGCAAGCGGCAAAAAACGTCTGGGACTTGTGCTCAAAGAGGACGTCGGCGGTATAGGAACAATGACTTTTACCACCGAGAAAAACGCGTATGCGGCGCTGGGACACGCTATTTCCGATGTGGAAACCGGCCTCAAAGAACAACTTAAGGACGGCAACGTTTACAACGTCGTGGTGGAGGGCGTCACTAAAGGTACCAACGGCGCGGCGGGAGGATTGCAGGCTCGCATAAACCGTCTCGGCAAGCCCGTGGGAAGAAATCTCGAGAATACGGATATAGGAATCTACGGCGAATATTTCGGCGGCCGCGGCGAGAAAATCCGCGTTGCAGGCAAAGGCGAGGCGCGTACGGGCAGGGCGCAGATAGTGACCACCATTCTCGGAGACACGCCTAAAGCGTACGATATAGACATCGTGAAATCGGTCACCCAGAACAAGCGTGACGAAAAAGGGCTTGTCATAAGAGTGCGTGACGAGGAACTTCTCGAAAAAACGGGCGGCATTGTGCAGGGAATGAGCGGAAGTCCCATTGTGCAGAACGGCGTTCTGGTGGGGGCGGTAACTCACGTTTTCCTCTCCGACCCGACCAGAGGCTACGGAGTGCACGCCAGATTTATGCTCGAAAAGGCCGACGAAACGGCAAAACTTTTCGGTAATATAGGAGAAAAAGAAACCGAACGGCGAATGGAGGCGGCTTAATTGACCGCCTCCGAGACGCCGGGAGTAGAGAGATACTGCGCGGATAACCTCTCCAGAGCGGTCAACACGAACTGTTTGTTGGTGGGTTTGCCCCTGTCCTCGTCGAGGGTCTCTCCGAATTCGCGGTAGAGCACCTCGACGTCGCCCCTCAGCCAAGCGGCGGAAATGGCGTTCTGGATGTCCTTTTCTATGCTGGCTTCGCCCACGCCGAATTCGGAGGCCAGCCGTTTGTACCCGAAATATTTCAGCGGAATGATTTCTTCGCCCTGCCACGCCAGCGTTATGAGACGGGCAAGCAGGTGGTAACCTTTGAGGTTGGGCTGAAATCCCAGGCGCAGAAGATAATATTTTACTGTGGCGGTTATGTTCGACATACCGCCATTTTAACCGTCCGACCACCGCGAATGCTGTTTATAATTGCCCGAGAGAGCGGTGTTTTGGCAGAAAGTGTCGTTTGCCCGTCATAGCCGCCGCCTCGCGCGCATAAGTTTGCGTATGAAAACAACGGCTTTGCGTTCGGCGCTCAATGTCGCAAAAGATTTCGTATACGACAACAGGAAGAGCGTATTTTCTTTTTTCGGTGTGTTCTTCGTTGCGATAGTCGCGGGGATTTTCATCACCGTGAATTCCGCGGGCGGAGAGTTTGAACAGATTGCGCGCGGAGATATGGAATTCGGAGCGGTCAAAGTGTTTTTCACCGCTTCGTTCGCCGTGTTTGCGGGATACGCGGTCATTCTCGTGGCAGCGGCGGGACGCAATCTTGCCGTGGTGGCCGCGTTGCCGTTTCTGGTGCTGGGATACGTTACCGGCAAGTATTCCTGCCTTCTCGTCGCGGCATACGGCGCCACGGGACTGACAAACCTGTTGCTTGTTTATCTGCCGTTTTTCCTGCTCACTTTCGTATGCGCGGCGGTTGCGGGGGCCAGAGCCGTGGCCGCCAAAGGGTGCGACAGAATGAAATGCACCGCGTTGACACTTCTCAAAATCTTTGCCGTCAACGTCGCGTTCGCTTTTCTGTTTTTCCTGATTGTCGGCTCTGTGACGAAAGTGGTGATAATCGTTTTCTGAGCGTTTGTCCGCGGCG
>USGA01000149.1 GCA_900554085.1 uncultured Clostridia bacterium
GTCTTTCGGTGTCTCTTTCCGTTCTCATAAAACTCCTCCCGCACTTTCTTCTTTATGCAATTTCTTCACCGAATAGTCTTTCACGTCCCCGACCGTAAGGAACGCCGCATTGGACGAGCGGGATACCGACAGCAACATTCCCACCGCCGCAAGACACGCGGTCAGCGACGTCCCGCCCGCGCTGACGAAAGGCAACGGAAGCCCCGTCGGGGGAACGGCTCCGCACACGACCGCCACGTTGACCAGCGTCTGCACGGCTATGACCGCGGTTATTCCCGTCGCGAGATAACACGAATATCTGTCGGTCGCCCTGCGGGCGATAATCACTCCGCGCACCACGACTATTCCGAACACCGCCAGCACCGCCAGCACGCCGGGCAGGGCCAGCGCCTTGCCGAAAAGCCCGGTTTCCTCGCCTATCACGGAAAGAATGAAATCGCTTTCGGCGAAAGGAAGAAAGAGGTATTTCTGTCTGGAATTGAACAATCCCACTCCGAACAGTCCGCCTGCGCCCAACGCGTAGTAGGACTGAATGAGTTGATAACCTTCGTCCAACGGCGATTCCCACGGATTGAGAAACGCGAGGAGACGGCGCACCCTGTAAGGCTCCGACAACACAAGCACGACGGCGGCGATGAATACGGGCACGAGAATGACGGCAAGGTGTTTCGGTTTTGCTCCCGCAACGAACGCGGTCGCAAACACAACGGCGGCGACGCACACGGTTATGGACATATTCGGCTCGAGCAGCAGCAAAACGCAAACGGCACCGCCCGCGGCAAGATAGAAAAGCAAACGCGGAAAAGTGTGAACGCCGCGTTTTGCGGCAAGTCTCGCGAGCAGCATCACCGTACCGAACTTGGCGTACTCGGAGGGCTGAACGGTGAAGAAACCGAGATTGAGCCATCTTTTCGCGCCGTAACTCTCCACTCCCAGCCCGGGAATGAATACCGCGGCGAGAAGTGCGAGTCCCGCTATATAGACGGCGGGCGACCATTTGCACAAAGTCGCGGAAGGCACGCGCGAAAGCACCAGCATAAGCGCAACTCCGAGCACCAGCGCTATCGCCTGTGTCTTGACGTAATGCAACGAATCGCCGAACTGCAAATCCGCCGAATAGGAAGAAGCGGAATAAATGAAAAGTATCCCCAACAAAGAGAGGAAAACGGCCGCCGCGGCGAGCGTTTTGTCGAAACGGAAAAATTCCCCGATTTTCATTTTTCGCGCGAAAGTCCGGCAACTGCCGCGTCAAAAGCCCTGCCCCTTTCGGAGTAACTGGTGTAATTGTCGAAACTTTTGGACGAAGGGGAAAACAGCACGGTGTCGCAGTCGTTTTCCTTTGCCAGTTCGACGGCGTCCGCACAAGCCTCTTCGAGAGTGGCGCATTTGGCTATCCCGTAAAAACCCGCCTCTCTTGCGGCTGAGAGTATGTAATCGGCGTTTTCTCCCACGACAACGGCACCTTTGACGGTGGACGGCAGCCCTCTGAAAAGTTCCGAGAAATCCTCCTTGCCTTTCGCGCCGCCCAGAATGAGCACGCAATTCCCGCCCATACTTTCCGCGGCGGAAATGGTGGAATACACGTTGGTTGCCTTGGAATCGTTGATTATTCGCACGCCCGACACGGTGCCGCATTCCTTTCTGCGGAACTGCGGCCGTCTGAAAGACGTCAGCACGGACGCGACGGTATGAAAATTTATCCCTTTTGCCGCAGCGACGGCGAGCGCCGCAAGCGCGTTTTCCACTTCCCTTCCCGCAAAGTCGGTTTCGGCGACTTCGACAACGGGTTTTCCCATATAGCACATAAAACCGGACGAGACATACGCGCCGTCGACGGGGCGCGAAGTGCTGAAAGGTATACGCCTTGCGCGCATAACGGGAACAAGCGACGTCACGTTGGGGTCTTCCGCGTTGTAAACCGCCCAGTCACATTCCGACTGGTTGAGAAAAATACGGGCTTTTGCACCTATGTATCTTTCCATATTGCCGTGGCGGTCGAGGTGGTCGGGGGTTATGTTGAGCATAACCGCAATGTCCGGAGCAAACCGCGCGGAGGTTTCCAGTTGAAAACTGGAGGCCTCCACGACGGCGGTTTCCGTGGCGTCCAGTCTGTCCGCGACGGCGGAAAACGCCGCGCCTATGTTTCCCACCGCATAGGAGCGTATCCCCGCGGCTTTGAGTATGGCGTCTATGAGCATAACCGTCGTGGTCTTGCCGTTGGTGCCGGTGACCGCAATCTGTTCCGCACGGCAGAACGAGGACGCAAGTTCCAGTTCGCTTATGACCTGTTTGCCCTCCAGTCGCGCGTCGAGCACCACCGGGGTGGACGGCGGCACGCCGGGGCTGAGGACTATCATATCGCAATCGGCAAAGACCCTGGTGCTGGAAGTGGCGTGGGATTTCTGCGGGTTGTCGTCGTAAACGACTGCGTTTCCGCCGTGTTCTCTCACCAGTTGCCACGCGGAAAGTCCGCTGACTCCCGCACCGTAAACTACGACTTTCTTTCCGTAAAAATCCATATCACGCCCTCGCGAAAACAGCGGCGACCGCGCCTCCTATGAGGGTAATGACGAGATAGAGCGCGCATATTCTCGCTTCCGACCACCCTTTCATCTCCAGATGGTGATGAAACGGCGACATCAGGAACACGCGGCGGCCTTTCGTCTTGAACGCTGTCACCTGCACTATTACCGATATGCTGGACCACACGAACATTATTCCGACAAGAGGCACAAGCAACGTATATCCCGAGAAAGCGGCAACCGCGGACGCCATTCCGCCGAGGGCAAGCGAACCCGTGTCGCCCATCATTACCTTTGCGGGATTGGCGTTGAAAACGGTGTAACCGAGCAACGCACCCACAAGCCCCGCGCACACGGCGGAAAGCGAAACGAGTTGTTCGGCGTAGGCTGTTTGACCCAGATTTTCTGTGTCGGCAAAAGCGAAATAAAGAATGATTGCAAACACCGAAAAATAC
>USGA01000150.1 GCA_900554085.1 uncultured Clostridia bacterium
GGGGTAGCCGACACACAGACCATCTGCCTGATTCTGCTGTCGAATTCCTCGAAGTCCAGCGGACGGTTGTCGTACGCCGCGGGCAGACGGAAACCGTAATCCACGAGATTCTTTTTGCGGGCGCGGTCGCCGTTGTACATTCCGCGTATCTGCGGCAGGGTCATATGGCTTTCGTCCACGAAAACGATGAAATCTTTCGGGAAAAAGTCGAGCAGCGTATAAGGCGGTTGTCCCGGCTTGCGTCCGTCGAAATAGCGGGAGTAGTTCTCTATGCCCGAGCAATATCCCATTTCGCGCATCATTTCCACGTCGTAATTCACGCGTTCGTCTATGCGCTGCGCTTCGATGAGTTTTCCGTTTGCTTCGAAGAATTTCACCCGCTCGGCTTTGTCCGCGAGAATACGCCTGAAAATGGCTTCCCTGTCGCCGCCTATCACGTAGTGCGTGGCGGGGAAAATCATAGCGTGCTTCAATTCGTTGACGGGCGAAGACGTCACGGCGTCAATCTCGCGTATCCGCTCCACCGTGTCTCCGAAGAATTCTATTCGCAGTGCGATTTCGGAATTGCCGGCGGGGAACACGTCAACAACGTCGCCGCGCACCCTGAACGTCGAACGCACGAAATCGAAATCCGCGCGTTTGTACTGAATGTCCACCAGTTTGCGGATGAGGTCGTCCGGGCTTGTTTCGTCCCCTTCTCTCACCGAAACGGACTGTCTGTAGTAATCCTCGGGCGCGCCGAGACCGTAAATGCACGAAACGCTGGCGACCACGATGGTGTCGCGCCGCTCGCACAGCGAAGCAGTGGCGGAGTGACGGAGTTTGTCTATCTCGTCGTTGATTTCCAGTTCTTTTTCAATGTAGGTGTCCGTGCGCGGAATGTAGGCTTCGGGCTGATAATAATCGTAATAACTGACGAAAAATTCGACTCTGTTTTCGGGGAAAAATTCGCGGAATTCGTTGCAGAGTTGCGCCGCAAGCGTCTTGTTGTGCGCGATGACGAGCGCAGGACGTTGCAGGCGCTCGATTATGTTCGCCATAGTAAAGGTCTTGCCGCTGCCGGTGACTCCGAGCAGGACTTCGGTGGCAAAACCGCTTTCCAGACCAGAAGCCAGACGGTCGATTGCCGCGGGCTGGTCGCCGCAGGGGGCGAACTTGCTTACCAGTTTGAAGGGCTTCATAGTCCCGAAAGTTTCTGAATCAACAGACGTATGCCGAGCGCCGCCGCGCCCGAGCACAGCCCGCCGACGACGGCAAGCAGAATCTTGAAACGTATATTGCTGCGGAACGCTCTTTCGACGCGCGCGAAAGCCAGCCCCTTCTGATGCATATTGATGCAGTAGACCAGTTCGCCTTTTCTGTCCGAACGCGTGACGTCGAAATAGTCGTCGATTTCGAGGTTGCGCAAAGTTACGTCGAGTTCCTCGTCGTCGAAATCGAGGTCAAGCGAGAGAGTCTCGTAAAGGTCGAGCGGAGACAACAGGCAAGTGCCGGCGCGCTTGTCCGCCGCCTGGTACACCGCGCGCATAACGGCGCGTTCCTTTCTCGTCAGTACGTGTTGTCTTTCTAATGCCATATCTTCTTTTTTGTCACAAAAACGCGTTTATATGAAATTTCGGTCACATAAACAGGAATTTCTGCAAAATAAGCGCTATTGCAGTCACCACCGCGCCGCCTATCATCGCACCTATCATACCGAACAAAAGCGAGGTGAACCTGCCTGCGGGACGGGCTTCATTACGCTTCTTTCCCGCACGCACCGTCGGCACGGTCTCCACGACCGCGACGCTCTTTTCCTCCGCTTCGGCAGGCACTGCGACAACGGGCTCCGCCACCACGACGGGCGCCTCGGGAGGCAACTCCTTTTTCTCGGTTTTGAGGCAGTATTCGTCGGGGGTAAAGTACTTGACTTTGACGTACTCGGTGTCGCGCAATTCGCGTATCGCCGCACCGAGTTGCTGCTTGTTCATCGCGGGCGCGTCGGCGGGCAGCAAGGCGAGAATCTCGTCCGCTTCGACGACTTTGAACACGTCGTCGTCGCCCGTTATGTCGCGCAAAATCGCAAATACGGTTCTGTTTTCGGCGTTCATAGTTCACCTCCGAACGGTCAATAAATTCTACCATACGCGGGGGCAATAAGCAATAATTTTTTCAAAACGCTACACAAAGCGCGCGCGGTATGGTATCATTACGCGTAACGGTGACGCGGAGCGTACATCTCCGCGTGCCCGAGGTCAACCTGCAAAAGTCAATCGCGGGACGCGTGCCGCGGCGCAGCACCGCCCTCCGCTCTCGCCGAAGGTGTATATGAACTTACTGTCTAAATTCATCAACCGTACGGATTTCCGTGACTATGAAGACTTCTCGAAGAACATCAGAGTCACCGTTCCCGAAAACTTCAATTTCGCCCGCGACGTCGTGGACGAATACGCTCGCCTCTGCCCCGGAAAGCGCGCACTCGTATGGTGCAACGCGGCAGGCGAAGAAAAGACGATAACTTTCGGAGAACTCTCCGCTCTCGCAAACAGGACGGTACGTTTCCTGCTCGATTCCGGCGTCAACCGCGGCGATTACGTTATGAGTATGCTCAACCGTCGCTGGGAATACTGGGTGCTGGCGGTCGCCTGCTGCAAACTCGGCGCCGTACTTATTCCCGCCACCCACCTGCTCACCCCCAAGGACATCGCATACCGCTGCAATTCCGCGGGCGTCAAGATGCTCATCGCCACTTCCGAAGCCGACGTCATCGAGCACATCGGACACGCCCTCGAGAAATGCGAAACTCTCCGCGAATGTGTTTACACCACACCCGTGGAAGGCTTCCGTTGCTTCGAGGACAGCATAATGAAATTCTCCGACGAGGACCCCGCAATCGACCGTCCCGACCCGCGCGGCAATATGTTGTGCTATTTCACTTCGGGCACAACGGGTATGCCCAAAATGGTGCAGCACGACTTCGAATATCCCATAGGTT
>USGA01000151.1 GCA_900554085.1 uncultured Clostridia bacterium
GCTCGCGTCTCGCACTCCGCCATACAGAGTGCTTTGCATTGTGTCGTTCTTCGTGCTACCAACGCTCGCGGGTGCGCTTTGCGCTTTCTCGTGCAAGGCGAATTTCGCAACACCCTGCAGGAAAGCCCTGCAGGGTGTTTGCATTAACGCCTGCGGCTCGGTTTTCGCTCGCGTCCCGCACATTACCCTTGCTACGGGGTCAACGACCGCGTTTTGCGGGCGGACGGTCATTCGGCGACGGAGTTGCTTGCCGCAATAGCCCGCCTCGTTCCGCTGGATACGTACGCGGAATGGAACGTCGCTTATATGCGCCGCTGCGAGTGTGACGAATATCCCGCGATTACCGACGAATACACGAGAATCCTCGAAAAGGAAGAGGGCGAAAACGTGAAGGTTGTCAGGCTGGAAAGGTTCGATTTCTACGAAAAGGCAAAAAAATCGAGATTCGTACTTGCAATCGGAGAAAAAGCCCTTTACGCTAATGTTATAATCAAGAAAGGGGTGGTCAGATGAGCAGACTCTTTTTCCGCTCGCCCGCCGTCAGGTGGCAACAGGCGTTGCCGATAGGCAACGGCAAGACCGCCGTTATGGTTTACGGCGGGAGAAAAAAAGAGAGGCTTTGTTTCAACGACGCCGAATTCTGGTCGGGTGCGCCGTCCGTTCACGACAGGGCGGAAGTATGCGACGCTTTGCCTCGCGCCCGTGCGCTCGTCGCCGCGCGCAAGTACGGTGCCGCGCACGATTTCGTCCGCGACAATATGTACGGCGACTATTCCGAGGCGTATATGCCTCTGGCCGAATTGACGATTGCGCTCAGGACGTGCGGCGGCAAAAAATCCTATACGCGCGCACTTTCTATGGACGAAGCCGTAATCGCCGTGTCCGACGGCACGACGGTGCGCGAAGCCTTCGTTTCTCACCCCGACGACGTCGCCGTGTATTCCGTGCGGGCGGAAAAGCCGTTTTCTCTCGCGATAAAAGGGCGCTCCAAAGTACGGCACAAAGTCGAAACGCAGGGAGACGCGCTCGTCATCAGCGGTTGCGCCCCCGATTATGCCGCTCCCAATTATCTCATCAACAAACCTTTCCCGATACGCTACGACAAAGGTCAGTCGACGGCGTTTTGTCTTGCTGTCAAAGTCGACACCGACGGCAAGGTGAAATGCACCGCCAAAAGCATTGTCGTGGAAAAGGCGACCTACGCAAATATATATTCTATGACGGGCACGGGCTTCAAGGGATACTCCGTGCAACCCGTCCACGACCGACGCATAGTTGCGGACGAAACCGTGGCAAGGCTGCTTTCGTTCAACAAGGATTACGACGACGTCAGGCGCGCGCACGTTGAGGATTTCACGCGGCTGTGGCAGAGGCAGTCGCTCGGATTGAAGCGCGGAGACGGTGATGTGGCGAAGTTGCTGGGAGACGCGAGGAAAGGCAAGTTCGACGCCGAACTCGTCAACCTTGTTTACGACTACGGCAAATATCTCACCGTGAGCGCAAGCCGCACGTCACAGCCTATGAATCTCCAGGGGCAGTGGAACAGGAGCGTGCGCCCGCCGTGGAGCAGCAATCTCACCACCAATATAAACGCAGAGATGAATTATTGGGGAGCAAGCCGAGCGGGACTTGCGGAGTGCCTCGAGCCTTTCAGAAAAGCGGTGGGCGAGACGGTCGAGATTTGTTACGGCGCGCGTGGATTTGCGTGCAATCACAACGTGGATATATGGCGCAACACCTCTCCCGTCCGCGGCAATCCCTGTTATATGCATTCACCGCTTTGCGGGGCGTGGCTGGCAAACGAACTTTACGCGCACGACGTAAACTGCGGAAACGTGGACGGCAACACACGTTACGCCGTGGAACAGGCGGCGCTGTTCTGCCTCGATTACCTGTGGGAGTATAACGGCAGACTGGTCACCGCGCCGTCGGCGTCTCCGGAAGCGGAATTTGTCGACAACGGCAAGAGAGTGTCCGTGGGTATGTCGTCGGCTTTCGACCTCGCCGTGATACGTCAGACATTCGCCGACTGCGTTGCCTGCAGCGCGGATGAAGCGCTGGTCGGCGAGGTGAAGGACGCTCTGGAAAAACTTGCGGATTTCGAGATTTCTTCCGACGGCGTTCTGTGCGAATGGAGCGACGGCAAGCACGCCGCGGAAAAAGGACACAGACATTTTTCGCCGCTTTACGGCGTTTACCCGGGGAACACTTTCAAACGCGACAGCGACCTCTTCCGCGCGGCGTACGCTCTTTTCAGGCGCAGAACGGAGAATGCACATTCCGCAATCGGCTGGAGTGCGGCGTGGGCGATGTGTCTTGCGGGACGTTTTCTCGATGCGGACACCGCCGAAAAGACGGTAAAATCCTTCCTTTCGCGTTCCGTAATGGACAATCTTTTCGATTTCCACCCGCCGTGCTATTTCCAGATTGACGGCAATCTGGGATTCGTGGCGGGAGTCAACGAAATGCTGCTCACCGTGGACGACGGCGTGATTACGCTGTTGCCCGCCTGTTTCGGACTTATAGCCGACGGTGAGATGAAAGGCGCGGTGGTGAACGGCGTCAGCGTGGATTTTGCCTGGCACAAGGGCGAAGTCGTCGCGGTGAAAGCCTCCGCTCCCGTCCGCGTGAGGGACGTCAATTTGAGCGCCGACGCGGAACTTGTAAATGTGACGAAGGTGTGATATGGACAGAATTTTCAAAGGCTCGGACTTCGGCATAATTCCCGGCACCGACATCGCCGCCGCCCTCAACGAACTGCTTGCCGCAACGGCGACGAAGGCAGAGCGGACAAAGCAAGACTGGTCGACGTCCTCTCCGAGTCCGAACACGGGCTGTTCCGTTACGGCCCCGCCGACCTGCACGGGGCGGGGAACTACGTGATAGAACTCACGCGAGGCGGACGGACGGAATACGCGCTGTTTATGATGGACAGCGGCAGCAGCAAGG
>USGA01000152.1 GCA_900554085.1 uncultured Clostridia bacterium
AACGCTTCAGAGATTCGTCGAGGTAAATCACGACCCCTTTGTTTACGGCGAAAGGACACACGCCGCCGACGGCGTGCCCTATCAGAGAAGCGGCTTCGTCGTGGGAAAGCATTTTGGCTTTTGTGCCGAAACGGGCTTTGTATTTGGCATTGTCCACTCGCGCGTCGCCCGCCGCGACAATCAGGACGGGCTGACCGTTGGCGGAGAAAGACAGCGTTTTTGCTATACGGCAGGGTTCGCAATGCAGCGCTTCGGCGGCAAGTTCCACCGTGGCGCTGGACACGTCGAATTCCATTATGCGGTTTTCCATTCCGAACTGCCGGAAATATTCCCTTACCTTTTCGATAGCCATATCAACCTCCGAGAATCGGGCGACCGTGCGTGCCGCGGAACGATTATATCACAAATGCGGCGGAAAGCATTGCGCAAAACGAACGAAAGTCCGTTCGTTTGTTTGACATCGTTATGCGGCGGAACATAGCGGGTAATGTGTTACCTATTCGGAGGAGTGCATTATGAAAACGGGTCCTTTGCCGTTCGGTCTCAAAATATCGATAATAAGCCGCGCTTTCCGCAAGAAAATGGACGAGAAGGCGTGCGCTATGGGACTTACCGCTGTGCAGTTGCGTGTGCTCGGAGCGGTGAGTTTGTTGGAGGAGTCTGGAGAAACCGATATACATCAGAACGACCTCGAGAAGATAGAGAGGGTCACTCACCCCGCTATGACGAGGGTTATACAGAAGTTGGAGAGCAAAGGATTCATAACCTGCGTAACCGCCCCGAGGGACAGGCGGTATAAGAAGATTTCCTGCACAGAGCAGTCCCGCGGAATACACAACACTTTTGCAGAGCAGGACGAAGAGGTGCTTGCGGAACTTTGCCGCGGATTTACGGACGAGCAGAAGAAGACGCTTTTCACCCTCACAGATATGTTGGTCAGAAACATCTCACGCTGATTGAGCAGCCGACGCGCGGGAAAGTGCCGCGGAAAGCGGTTTTGACGAAAAATACGTGCAGGATACGGGAGAGTATTTCACGGGGGGATTTCTATTCAATCTCGCCGGCAGGGCGTTCGGTCCCACAAACGAAGATTACCTTTGGGAAATACAATGCAGGATAACAACCGAACTCGCAGAAAAGGGACCTTACGTCATAGTGGGCAGGTGTGCCGACTATATTCTGCGAGATAAGGCAGCCGGTATTATCGCTCATCGGTTGCGCTTTCACGGGGTGCTGTAAAAGGGCTTGAAAAACGTACGGACGTGTTTTATAATTTAGAAAATCCCGCAAGGAGAAAAGAATTATGGAACTCAAAGGAAGCAAAACCGAAAAGAATCTTATGGCGGCGTTTGCGGGCGAAAGCCAGGCGCGCAACAAGTATACATATTACGCCAGCAAAGCAAAGAAGGACGGCTATGAACAGATTGCCGCAATCTTCACCGAAACCGCCGACAACGAGAAAGAGCACGCCAAACTGTGGTTCAAGGAATTCCACGGCATAGGCGACACCGTCGAAAACCTCATCGACGCCGCCGCGGGCGAGCACGCCGAATGGACGGATATGTACAACTGGATGGCCGACGAAGCGGACGCCGAAGGTTTCCACGAAATCGCCGCACGTATGCGCGGAGTCGCCGCCATCGAGAAAGAGCACGAGGAGAGATATCTCCGTCTTGCCGCCGCAATCAAGGAAGGAAAGGTTTTCCGTGAGGACGGCATAGTGGCCTGGAAGTGCCGCAACTGCGGACACATTCATTTCGGCACCGAGGCTCCCGAAGTCTGCCCCGTGTGCAATCATCCGCGCGCGTTCTTCGAGGTGCGCAAATAAGACTCTAGGTTTCCCTTTTCACGGGGGAGAGTGTGCGGCGCGGTTTTTCCGCGCAGCGGTACGAAAGAAAAAAAGCACAAAAGAAGAAAAGCGAGGCGCGAGCCTCGCTTTTGCTGTTGTCCGTCAGATAACGTTGTGTGCACCGTGCGTCATACGGACAGTACGTCGTCCACGGTCACGAGAATTTTGCCCTCGGCAATCGCCTTGTCGAGGCATTTTTCTATCCACTCGACGACGGCTTTGGTTTTTTTGCCCGTTCCGAAAAGGGCGATGATTTCCTTGGCCGCTTCGGAGCGCTCGAGGTTGAGCCTCGTTTCGGCTGCGCATTTCGCGGCGGCAATTATTTCGTCGGGGTGCACTTTGGTGATGTCTCTTGCGGTCTTCACGTCGGCAGGGCGGAAAGTCTCCACCGGTTTGTCCACATAGAACACCTTTCCGTCAAACTCCTGTCTCATAGAGGCGAACTGCTCCATATACTCCGTAAGCGCGGCGACGGCGCGCTTGGCAGTTTTTGGCACATTGTACATAACAAGCAGTTTATCGAGCAAAAGAGAACTTTCAATCGGCGATTCGGTTTCTATGATGTCTCTTATGCGTGAAGTGATTTTTTCCTCGTTGACAAAGTTGAGGACGTATTCCGCGCCCGCTTTCAGGAGAGGTTTGCAATAGTAACTCTTGTAAGGCGCGCGGTAACGGGCGGTGATTTCCTTGACGAGTTTCTTGCTCATCACTTTCTTTTCGGTGAGGGTGGTGATGACGTCGCGTATCTTGGCTATTTCGCGACGGGTGTTGTTGAAGAAATTGACCGTCCAGAGTTGATAGGTGTTCCAGCCGAGTTTCTTGAGAATCTTGGTCTGCATTGCCACCCTGTCTTTGACGCCCTTGAGTTTGCAACTGCTTTCGCTGTCGCAGATAATGGCGAGGATATATTTGTCCTTGTTCCTCGGGTCGATGATTGCGACGTCGATTTTGAAGTCGCTGACTCCGAGGTTGTAGTCGCACATAATACCCTTGTCCTTGAGTTCCGCGGCCACGAGAGCGCCGATGCCGCCGCTTGTGGGGGTGATGTCGGCGCTGGATATGGCGAGCATTTCCCTGCCGCGTTCGGCGTATTCCAG
>USGA01000153.1 GCA_900554085.1 uncultured Clostridia bacterium
CACCGTGTTTGTTCCCGCTTCCCAAATCAGAATGGGTTACGTCCGCGACCTGGAGCAGTATAAGGACAAGGTTCTCCGCCTCACCCTTATGCCTGAAAAGGTCAAGGAGGGCGCAGGAGAAGGCGAAGCCGAGGAAGCCGCAGCCGAAAAGAAACCCGCAAAGCGCTCCAGATATCTCTTTGCCTCTCAGCGTATGGTTCTCGAAAGAGAGAAGCAGGAAAAGGAAGACGCTTTCTGGAACAACATTCACGTCCACGACGTCGTCGAGGGCAAAGTCAAGAGATTCACTCAATTCGGTGCTTTCGTCAGCGTCAAGGGCTTCGATTGCCTCGCTCACATTTCCGAACTGAGTTGGAACAAGATTTCCGACCCCTCCACCGTGCTCACCATCGGCGAGACCTATGACTTCGTCGTTCTCCGTCTCGACCGCGAAAAGGGCAGAATTTCCCTCGGTTACAAGCAACTTCAGAAGAAGCCCTACGACATCGCTGCGGAGAAATATCCCGTCGGCACCGTCATCAAAGGCAAGGTCGAGAGAATCTTCTCCTACGGTGCTTTCGTTTCCATTGACGAGGGTGTTGACGGTCTCGTTCACGTGTCCCAGATTTCCCACAACTGGATTAAGGACGCAAACGAAGCCCTCAAGGTCGGTGAAGAAGTCGAAGCGAAAATTATCGGTTTCGAAGACAACCGCATAACGCTGTCCATCAAGGAAGTGCTTCCCGCTCCCGAGGAAACCGAGAGCGTCGAGTTCGCGGAGGCCGACAGCGAGGAAAAAGCCGGTCGTCGTTCCTCTCGCGTCAAGCGTTTCGAGCAGAAACTTGCCGACAGCGAGGACAGAAAGGAACGTCGCGCCAGAAAGGAAACTTCCTCCGAGCCCAAGGAATGGCGTTCGGGTGATTCCGCCGCTTCCATCGGCGACCTCTTCAAGGGACTGGATATCCAACTCGCAGACGAAGTTCCCGCCGAAGAAGAGGCTCCCAAGAAGAAGGCGACCCGCAAGAAGAAGGAAGACGCTCCCGCCGAAGGCGAAGAGTAATTGATTGAAAGAAGAAAAAGCACCGCAAACGCGGTGCTTTTCTTTTTGCGTTTTACATTTGAAGCATAACTCTAGGAACTGTATTGCGGGAGCAAACGGCGTTCAACTCGGCGACGCCTCGGAGACCGGAATCGGGCATTCGTCACGCGGTTGATGAACTTATTATGACGAGCGCCCGCGCACGCGCACGCGCGTAACGCGCGCATTTGCAGGTTGACTACAAGGCGACTGTGGGGTAAAATTGTTGCATAGGATTTCGGGAGGGAATTATGGATAAGGAAAGCGTGTGTGAAGTCGGTCAAAACGGAACGGGCGCCGTCGACACGCCTCCTGCGGGCGGAGGAGACAAAGCGGCAAAGATAAAGAAAATCAAGAAAATTCTGCTGATTACGCTTTGTGTGATAATCGGGGTTATCGTTCTCGGCGTGATTGTTTTTGCCCCCATTGTCGCAAAGGGTAACAAAGTTATCGTTCCCGACGAGAAAACCCCCGTTTACGCGCTGGAGAACTGGATGTCTTATCTGTCGGACGACACGCCGATTACGTCTATGGCAATCCCCGGTTCGCACGACAGCGGCTGTTATGACGGTATGGGCTATCTCGGCAGAACTCAGAATCTTACGTTTGCCGAGCAACTCGCGCGCGGTGTGCGCTACTTCGATATTCGCGTCAACGCTTCCGGCAAGGGTGCGGTCATATATCACGGTCCCCTCAACGGAGTTGCGTACTCCGACGTGCTTGAGGACATTGCGGAGTTTATGGCCACCCACCCCGACGAATTCCTCATTCTCGATTTCCAGCATTTCAAGAACGATTCCGAGGCCTTGGTGTTCGATATGCTGGAGGAATACGTGGGCGCGGAAAACTTCGTCGTCAACGACACCCATATGCGCGACGTCCAGTTTATAGACAGTCTCACTCTCGGCGACGTTCGCGGCAAGTGTATCGTCTATATCGGTTGCGAGGAAACCGACTACGACGAAGACGAGTATCTGTTCTACCGCGGTAAGGAAACCGAAAAGTATCCCGAACTTTCACTGGTGTCCTATTACGAGCGAAGCAAAAACGGCGCGACGGCAAAGAAATTCGCCGAGGAACATCTGCCTTCGTACGTAGAGCAATTCGCGGAGGAAGTCGGACAAGGATTCTTTGTGCTGCAGGCTCAGATGACCGACACAATCGGTTTCTTCGGTCCGTCCTATCGCGAGGGGCGCGCAATAGGGTATATCAACGACTTCGTGCGCGGACTGTAAGACAGCGAATATCTCGATACCGTCAACATTATTATGCGCGACTTCGTGACCTGCGAAAAGTCCGCATTGACGCTCCGACTCAATGTGGCAAAAGGATACGTGGACGGCGGCAAACTTTCGGAGTTCGAGCAGATGCTCGCGATGTACGTCTAGACGCGTGACGGACCTCGCGAAACAGCGAAGTTCACTATAAATCTGTTTTATATGTAAGATTACGCAATCTTAACTGCCGTTAGTGCTACAATACAAGACGGCGATTGAACGGAGAATAAAATGGCATCATACAAAAATGCGGTCGAAAAGACCATTGAAAATCTCAGTCGCAGGCAATTTGCGGCGTACTATTGCGAGACGTCGGAAGAGGCGCGAGACCTGGCACTGTCGCTTATTCCCGAAGGGGACAAAGTTGCGTGGGGCGGTTCCAAAACCGCCGAGCAAATCGGGCTTATAGAAGCGGTTCGTACGGCAGGTAAATTTTGCGTTGTGGACCGAGATAAGGCTACCTGTCCCGAAGAGAAAGCGGCACTGATGCGCGAGGGGCTGACGGCAGATACTTTCATTTCGGGAATCAACGCGCTTTCGACGGACGGGTGGATAGTCAATATCGACGGTACGGGCAACCGTGTTGCCGCCACCATATACGGCCCTCGGA